>NZ_JACARZ010000158.1:0-12197 GCF_013386315.1 Pseudomonas sp. P7779
GCAGGATAGCGCCAACGGGCAGGCCCATGCGATTGCACAGCCACAACACTGCCAGCAACAGGATGAACAGGCCAATGGAAATGCCCGGGTTTTGCTTGGCGAAGTTGGCCTCGGACACATGCGCCGGTACGGCCAGCGGATCGCCGCCCACCACCTGCAGCATCGCCGCCACGCCGTCGCTGATGCCCTTGCTGTAGTTGCCCGCCTTGAACGCCGGGGCGATCACCTGGTTGATGATCACCCAGGACTGCGCATCCGTGAGCACGCCTTCCAGGCCATAACCCACTTCGATGCGAATCTTGTGCTCATCCCGGGCGACGATCAGCAGGGCGCCGTTGTCCTTGCCCTTCTGGCCGATGCCCCACGCGCGGCCTAGTTGATAACCGAAGTCTTCAATGGGCACGCCTTGCAGGTCGGGCACGGTGACCACCACGATCTGGTCGCCGCTGGTCTGCTCCAGCGCCTGCAACTGCTGGGTCAGCTGCGCACGCACGGCCGGGTCGATCATCTGGGCGTTGTCCACCACCCGTCCGGTCAGGGCCGGGAAATTCAGGGCGGCCTGGGCGGTCAGGCTGAAGGCCAGCAGCACCGCCGCCATCAGCCAAGCGCGCTTGCCCATCAGAATTTCACTTGCGGCGCTTTATCGGCATCGGCACTGGTGGCCTCGAAGTTGGCGCGGACCGGCAAGTCGCTGTACATCACGCTGTGCCACAGGCGGCCAGGGAAGGTGCGGATCTCGGTGTTGTAGGCCTGCACTGCCTGGATAAAGTCGCGGCGGGCCACGGCGATGCGATTTTCGGTGCCTTCAAGCTGCGATTGCAGGGCCAGGAAGTTCTGGTTGGCCTTCAGGTCCGGGTAGCGCTCGGACACCACCATCAAACGGCTGAGTGCACCGCTCAAACCGTCCTGGGCTTGCTGGAACTGCTTGAGTTTCTCGGGATTGTCGAGGGTGCTGGCGTCCACCTGGATCGAGGTGGCCTTGGCCCGCGCTTCGATCACGGCCGTCAGGGTGTCCTGTTCATGGGCGGCGTAGCCCTTGACCACTTCCACCAGGTTGGGGATCAGGTCGGCGCGCCGCTGGTACTGGTTCTGCACCTGGGCCCAGGCCGCCTTGGCCTGTTCGTCCAGGGTCGGGATCTTGTTGATGCCGCAACCGCTCAGCACGGTGCTCACCAGTATCAATGCCACGGCCTTCCAGCCCCAACGGTAACCTTGTGCTGCTTGCATGGTGTTTCTCCTGCCAAACCTATGAAATTTACCGACTGACGCGTTAGCCACGGGCTTAGGGCATAATCCGCCACCACCCACTGGATTGCATCGTGCCAATCAGCTAAAAGATGCCCAGCGCCAATAAGAGTTCAGAAGTGTGCGGTATTTATCTGAACAACACCCGAACAACAATAGACGCTCTCCGGTCCCAAGGCTGCGAGAAAGGATTTTCATGAAGAAGCTGTGTTTGCTGGGCCTTGTTGTCAGTTTGGCCACTCATTCCGTATTAGCCGAAACAAAGCCCGCAGTGCTCAAGGACAAGGACGCCTTCGTCAGTGACCTGCTCAAGCAGATGACCCTTGATGAGAAGATCGGCCAATTGCGCCTGATCAGCATCGGCCCCGAAATGCCCCGCGAACTGATCCGCAAGGAAATCGCCGCCGGTCGCATCGGCGGCACCTTCAATTCGATAACCCGCCCGGAAAACCGTCCGATGCAGGACGCAGCCATGCGCAGCCGGTTGAAGATCCCGATGTTCTTCGCCTATGACGTGATCCACGGCCACCGCACGATATTCCCCATCAGCCTGGCCCTGGCTTCCAGCTGGGACATGGACGCCATCGGCCACTCCGGGCGCATCGCCGCCCAGGAAGCTGCCGCCGACAGCCTCGACATCACCTTCGCGCCGATGGTCGACATCTCCCGCGACCCGCGCTGGGGCCGTACCTCCGAAGGCTTTGGCGAAGACACCTACCTGACCTCGCGCATTGCCGAAGTGATGGTCAAGGCCTTCCAGGGCAGCAGCCCGGCCAAGGCCGACAGCATCATGGCCAGCGTCAAGCACTTCGCCCTGTATGGCGCGGTGGAAGGCGGTCGCGACTACAACGTGGTCGACATGAGCCCGGTCAAGATGTACCAGGACTACCTGCCGCCCTACCACGCCGCCATCAAGGCCGGCGCCGGTGGCGTGATGGTTGCGCTGAACTCGATCAACGGCGTACCCGCCACCGCCAACACCTGGCTGATGAACGACCTGCTGCGCAAGGACTGGGGCTTCAAGGGCCTGGCCGTGAGCGACCACGGTGCGATCTTCGAGCTGATCAAGCACGGCGTGGCCAAGGACGGGCGTGAAGCCGCCAAGCTGGCGATCAAGGCCGGCATCGACATGAGCATGAACGACTCGCTCTACGGCAAGGAATTGCCCGGCCTGCTGAAGTCCGGCGAGATCGAACAGAGCGACATCGACAACGCCGTACGCGAAGTGCTCGGCGCCAAGTACGACATGGGCCTGTTCGCCGACCCGTACCTGCGCATCGGCAAGGCCGAGGATGACCCGGCCGACACCTACGCCGAAAGCCGCCTGCATCGCGCCGACGCACGTGACGTGGCGCGCCGCAGCCAGGTGCTGCTGAAAAACCGGAACAACACCCTGCCGCTGAAAAAGGACGCGACCATCGCCCTGGTCGGCCCGCTGGCCAAGGCGCCGATCGACATGATGGGCAGCTGGGCCGCTGCCGGTAAACCCGCACAATCGGTGACCCTGCTGGACGGCATGAACGCCGTGATCGGCGACAAGGGCAAGGTGATCTATGCCCGTGGCGCCAATATCACCAACGACAAGAAAGTCGTCGACTACCTCAACTTCCTGAACTTCGATGCCCCGGAAGTTGTGGATGACCCGCGCTCGTCCCAGGACATGATCGACGAAGCCGTCAAGGCCGCCAAAGGCGCCGATGTGGTCGTGGCCGCCGTGGGCGAGTCCCGTGGCATGTCCCACGAATCGTCGAGCCGCACCGACCTGAACATCCCGCAGAGCCAGCGCGACCTGATCAAGGCTTTGAAAGCCACCGGCAAACCGCTGGTGCTGGTGTTGATGAACGGCCGTCCGCTGTCGATTGTCGAGGAGAACGAACAGGCTGACGCAATCCTGGAAACCTGGTTCGCCGGCACCGAAGGCGGCAACGCTATCGCTGACGTGCTGTTCGGTGACTACAACCCGTCGGGCAAGCTGCCGATCACCTTCCCGCGTTCGGTGGGGCAGATTCCGACCTACTACAACCACCTGAGCATTGGCCGGCCGTTCACTCCGGGCAAGCCGGGCAACTACACCTCGCAGTACTTCGATGACACCACCGGGCCGCTGTTTCCGTTCGGTTACGGCTTGAGCTACACCAGTTTCAGCCTGTCGGACATGGCGCTGTCGTCCACCACCCTGAACAAGACCGGCAAGCTCGACGCCACCGTGGTGGTGAAAAACACCGGCAAGGTCGATGGCGAAACCGTGGTGCAGCTGTATATCCAGGACGTGGCCGGCTCGATGATCCGCCCGGTGAAGGAATTGAAGAACTTCCAGAAGATCATGCTCAAGGCGGGCGAAGAGCGCGCGGTGCACTTCACCATCACCGAGGAAGACTTGAAGTTCTACAACACCCAGCTGAAGTTTGCGGCTGAGCCGGGCGAGTTCAATGTGCAGATCGGGTTGGATTCGCAGGATGTGAAGCAGCAGAGCTTCGAACTGCTCTAACGTCTTGCTCGGTCAACATGTGGGAGCGGGCTTGCTCGCGAATGCGGTGGATCAGTTGATACATCAGGTGACTGACACACCGCTTTCGCGAGCAAGCCCGCTCCCACATTTGATTGGGGTGTTCTGGCTTATCCGCGGCGGTCCAGCAGGTTAACCACCAACCGATCAATCCACCCCCACACCCGCTGCTTCACCCGCCGCCACAACGGCCGCGACTGCCATGCCTCAAGGCTCACCGCCTGGCTCAGGGCAAAATCCCGCTCGAAACTCGCCACCACTGCCAACGTCAATTCCGGGTCCAACGCTTCCAGGTTCGCTTCCAGGTTGAAGCGCAGATTCCAGTGGTCGAAGTTGCACGAGCCAATGCTCACCCAATCATCCACCAGCACCATTTTCAAGTGCAGGAAGCACGGCTGGTATTCAAAGATCTGCACCCCGGATTTGAGCAAACGCGGGTAGTAACGGTGCCCGGCATACCGCACCGACGGGTGATCGGTACGTGGCCCGGTCAACAGCAAACGCACATCCACCCCGCGCCCCGCCGCCCGGCGCAGGGCACGCCGTACGCTCCAGGTCGGCAGGAAATACGGCGTGGCCAGCCAGATACGCTGGTGGCCGCTGTTCAGCGCACGGATCAGTGACTGCAAGATATCCCGATGCTGGCGGGCGTCGGCATAGGCCACACGCCCCAGCCCCGGTCCTGTCGCTGGCACCTTGGGCAAGCGTGGCAGGCCAAAATGCGTGGCCGGTTTCCAGGCTCTACGATCGTCGTTCGCCAGCCACTGACGGTCGAACAACGCCTGCCAATCCAGCACCAGCGGGCCACGAATCTGCACCATCACTTCGTGCCAATCGGCGGTGTCTTCCCCGGGCGTCCAGAATTCATCCGTCACGCCGGTGCCGCCGACCACGGCGATGGTCTGGTCGATCAACAACAGCTTGCGGTGGTCCCGATAGAGGTTGCGCATCCAGCGGCGCCAGCTCAGGCGGTTGTAGAATCGCAGGTCCACCCCTGCGTCGATCAACCGCCGACGCAGGCCCAGGGTAAACGCCAGGCTGCCGTAGTCATCGAACAGGCAACGTACGCGCACGCCACGTTCGGCGGCCGCCACCAGGGCCTGAACCATCGCCTCGGCACACGCGCCCGCCTCCACCAGATACAGCTCCAGCGCCACCTGTTGCTCAGCCTGGGCGATACCTTCCAGCATGCGCGGGAAGAAACTCGGGCCGTCGACCATCAGCTCGAAACGGTTGGCGCTGCGCCACGGGAACACTGCGCCGCTCATGTCATCGCGCCGTGAAAATCAGTACCGCACCCACCGGCACCGACAGGCTGATCTGCGACAGCCCGGCGGCCTTGCGCAATGCGGCTACCCCCGGCAGCAAATCGAAATCCTCGGCGTGCACCACCAATGGCTCCAGGGTGACCACCTGGAAGCGTCGGTCATCCAGGCGGGTCGCCAGCAATTCGGTGCTGTAGGCCTGGGTCTTGCCGTGCAGGGTCACCGACAGCGGCAGGCGCAGCTCGTATTGCGCGCCGGGGGCCAGGTCGTTGATCGGTTGCAGGTTGATCTGCGCATTGATCACCGCGTCCGGGAAGGTCTTGATCTCGAACAGCTCATTGCGCATGCGCTCGTCGCGCAGCGGGATGCCGCTGTTGATCGACTCCAGTTCGACTTCCAGCTGCGCCGCGCCTTTGCTGTCGACCTTGCCATGCAGCACCAGGAAGCGCTGCACTTCAGCGATGTCGGTGTTCTTGGTGGTGACGAACGACAGGCGCGAGGACTCGTTGTCCAGGTACCAGTCGGCATGGGCAGGCACGGCGGCAGCGGCCAGCAGCAGGAAGGCCATGGGTTTGAACAGGGACATAAAGACTCTTGGGGCAAAAAACCTGGGCGAACAGTAACAAAGACCTCCTGTAGGAGCGAGCTTGCTCGCGAAGGTTGCCAACGATGACGCGGGCATTCTGAATGAACGCGGTGCCTGTGAGTTCTTCGCGAGCAAGCTCGCTCCTACGGGGGAACGGTGGTCAGGCCAACGCCTGCTGCACATCGCGAATCGTCGACTCCAGGCTGGCCAGGTGCAGGCTCAGCACCCGTTCCACCGGTGCCTGATCCATCGGCCAATGCAGCGCCATGCTGCCCACCAACCGGCCATTGGCCCGGACCGGCAAGGCCACCGCGCGAATCAGGAACGGCAGGCGCACCGGATATTCCCAATAGCCTTCGGTGCGTTGGCCAAACCCCTGGTGCTGGGATTGTTCACACGCCCGGTATTGATCGTCTTCCGCCACATGCTCACGACCGGCCAGGCGCTGCACTTCATCCGCCGACAATTGCGCCAGGCACGCCTTGCCCATGGCCGAATGAAACAGGCTGGCGTGCTGGCCGACGATCTGGCAATTGTTCGGGTAGAGCTTGCGCAGCACCGTGGGGATCGCGCTTTCCATCACCTCCAGGCGTTCGCCGTCGAAGCTCGACAGGTCCACCACCAGGCCGGTGCGCTCGCTGAGGTCCAGCAGCCACGGCGCGGCGCTTTCCACCAGTTGGCGCTTGAAGCGTTGCTGGGTGTCGCCGAACAACCGTCTGGCCCGCAGGCGGTAACGCCGGTCGCTGAGCCCACGATAGATCCAGCCCTGTTCCTGCAAGGTCAGCAGCATCCGCGAGACCGTGGCCTTGGGCAGGTGAGTCAGGTAATGCAACTCTTCCAGCCCCAGCGCCTGATGCTCGCCGAGCAATTCGATGATCGCCAGTGCCCGCCCTACTGAGCGTACGGTTCCCGTCTCGGCGTCGCTGCCCATGTGTCGATCTCCTTGATGCCGATGGATGATCTGATTTCACAGCAAGATACAGGCCCGTCGCGGCTCAACCGGTCGCCGAGAGGCAAGCGGGTGGGCGCCGCTGCACCCAGCGGGTCAGTTGTTCGTGGGCGTACGCCAGTTGCAACACTGTCCTGTCCGCCTGGGCCGGGCCGATGATCTGCAGGCCCATGGGCAAGCCCCGGGGGTTGAAACCCACCGGCACGTTCATGCTCGGCAGGCCGGCCAGGGTGGGGCCGATCACCACTTCCATCCAGCGATGGTAGGTGTCCATCTCGCGCCCTGCGACGAGGCGTGGCCAGGCTTGTTGTGCATCGAAAGGGAACACTTGGGCGGTGGGCAGCAACAGGAAATCGTAACGTTCGAACAGTTTGCCGAGGGCGCGGTACCAGTCGCTGCGGTTGATCGAAGCCTGGTAAACGTCCGCCGCACTCAGTTGCAATCCGCCCTGCACTTCCCATTGCGCCTCCGGCTTGAGCAGTGCACGTTTTTGCGGGTCGGTGTACGCCGCGCCGAGGGAGCCCTGGATCAGCCAATGGCGGTGCACCAGCCAGGTCTGCCACAGGCGTTCCAGAGAAAATTCCGGTTGGCAGTGCTCGACCTCGCAACCCAGCGCAGCGAAGTCCTTGAGGGCCGATTCGCACAGGCTCATCACGCCGTCTTCCATCGGCAGGTAACCGTTGTAATCCCCGAGCCAGCCCAAGCGTGCACCCTTGAAGTCGCGCTGCAATGGCTCACCCAACACCGCCGGATCCTCCTTGAGCGACAGCGGCACCCGAGGGTCATAGCCGGCCTGCACACTCAGCAGCCGCGCCACATCCGCCACGCTGCGACCCATCGGGCCTTCCGTGGCCAGTTGCTGGACGAACAGCTCCGGCGCCGGCCCGTGAGGCACCCGACCCTGGGACGGACGCAGGCCAAATACGTTATTGAATGCCCCAGGGTTTCGCAGCGAGCCCATCATGTCGCTGCCATCCGCTACCGGCAGCATGCGCAATGCCAGCGCCACCGCCGCGCCGCCGCTGCTGCCACCGGCCACCAGGCGCGGGTCATAGGCGTTGCCGGTGGTGCCGAACACGCTGTTGTAGGTCTGCGAGCCCAGGCCAAATTCCGGCACGTTGGTCTTGCCGATGATGATCGCGCCACTGGCCCGAACCCGCGCCACGCTGATCGCATCTTCTTGAGGAACATGCTCGGCGAACAGCGGCGAACCGAGGGTGGTGCGCAGGCCCTGGGTCGCCGCCAGGTCCTTGATGGCCTGGGGCATGCCGTGCATCCAGCCACGGGATTGGCCTTGGTCCAACTCGCGATCACGCTGCGCCGCTTCGGCCAGCACGTCCTCATGGGAGCGCAGCGAGACCAGCGCATTCACCGTCGGGTTGAAGCGTTCGACCTGGGCCAGATACGCCTGCATCACTTCATGGCAGGACACCTGCCGCGCATGGATCGCCCGAGACAGTTCGATGGCATCCAGTTCAACAATACTCAAGGTTTCACCTCGCTGGAAAACGGCGCCGGTCGTTTCGCCTGTGGCGCCTCATGCATGCAGTAAGTGCCCAGCAGCGTCAGGACGCAAGCGAACAGCACATAAAATGCCGGGGCTACCGGCGTGCCCAGCACCTTGCTGAGCCAGGTGACGATCAACGGCGCAAAGCCCCCGAATACCATCACCGCCACGTTGTAAGCCACCGACACCCCGGTGGAGCGTACTTCGATGGGAAACTGCTCGGCCAGGGCCGTCGGCGCCGGGCCGAAAAAGCCGCCGATGGCAGTGCACAACATCACCTGCATCACCAGCAAACGCTCGATGGACGGTGCCGCCGCGACCCACACATACAGCGGGTACACCATCACAAAAAACGCCAGGGTGAACGCCATCAATACCGGGCGCCGACCGAACCGATCCGACAGCAGGCCGGACAGCGGAATCACCACGGTCATCAGCGCCACCGCGAACATCTGCACCATCAACACCTGGTCCAACGGCAGGCCGAGGTTCTTGTGGGCGAAGGTCGGCATGTTCACCAGCACCACGTAGAACGACACCGTTGCACCACAGGCCAGGCCCATCGATACCAAGATGCTGCGGCGGTGGTCGCGGATGACGTCCATCAAGCTCGGCGCCGCACCCTTGGCCTGTTTGCGTGCCTCGATAAATTCCTCGGGGTCTTCCATGTGCCGGCGGATCCACAAGCCCACCGGGCCGATCAGCAAGCCGAAGATGAACGGCAGGCGCCAGCCCCAGACTTCAAGGGTTTGCGGCTCGAAGAAGTGCGTGACCAACGCCACCATCGCCGCGCCGCCGAACACCGCCAGGCACTGTCCCACCAACTGCCAGGAACCGTACAGGCCCTTGCGATGGGCCGGCGCGCTCTCCACCAGGAACGCCGTGGCACTGGCGTATTCACCGCCGGTGGCAAAGCCCTGGAGCATGCGCGCAACCACGATCAGCATCGGCGCGCCCATGCCGATGGCAGCATAGCTGGGGGCGAAAGCGATCAGGGCGATGGAGATGGTCATCAACCGGATGATCAGTTGCATCGCAGCCTTGCGGCCTTTGCGGTCCGAATACATGCCCAGCAGAATCCCGCCCACCGGGCGCATGAAGAAGCCGACGCCAAAGGTGGCCAGGGCCATCAGCAGCGAGGCGTATTCATCCTCCGAGGGGAAAAACTGCCGGGCGATAATGCTGGCGAGAAAGCCGTAGACGATGAAGTCATACCATTCCAGCGCATTGCCGATCACCGCCGCCACCACCTGGCGGGTGCGGGATACACCTTGTTTTGAAGCCTGCATGGGAACACTCCATTCAACCAGTCGGAAAAGGGTCCAGCGGCAGAAAAAAGAGGTCGTCAGGCGGGCTTGAGCCAGCTCTCGGCCAGCGCGCCCCAGTAGGCGGCGCCGGTCAACAGGATGTCGTCGTTGAAGTCATAGGCGGGGTTGTGGACCATCGGCCGCGACACGCCGTTGCCGATAAACAGGTAGCTGCCGGGGCAGCGTTGCAGCATCCAGGCGAAGTCTTCGCTGCCCATCAGCTTGGTGGTGTTGCCGTCGACGGCACCTTCACCCAGCAGGGCGACGCCGACCTGGCGGGCGAATTCGGTTTCTTCGGGATGGTTGACCAGCACAGGATAGGCCGGGCGATGTTCGATCTGCGCGGTGCAGCCGAAGCTCGCGGCCTGGGTCAGGATGATCGCCTTGACCCGCTCCAGCATCAGTTCACGCACGTTTGCATCCAGGGCACGCAGGCTCAAACGCAACAGTGCTTGCTGGGGAATCACGTTGGCCGCCTGGCCCGCTTGCAGGGCACCGACGGTCACCACGGCGGCTTCCTGGGCATTGATATTGCGCGCCACCACGGTCTGCAATGCCATGACCATACTGGCGGCGGCCACCAGCGGGTCGACCGTCAGGTGCGGCATGGAGCCATGGCCACCGACGCCTTCGAGGGTCACGGTGAGCAGGTCCTGGGAGGCCATCATCGGTCCAACGCGCAGGCCCAGATGGCCGGCGGGCAAGCCCGGCATGTTGTGCATGCCGAACAATGCGTCGCAGGGAAACCGCTCCAGCAAGCCGTCGGCGAGCATGGCTTCGGCGCCGCCCTGGCCTTCTTCGGCGGGCTGGAAAATCAGGTTCAGGGTGCCGTCGAATTGACGGGTCGCGGCCAGGTAACGCGCGGCGCCCAGCAGCATGGTGGTGTGGCCGTCATGACCGCAGGCATGCATGCAGCCGGCGTGTTGGCTGCTGTAGCTGGCGCCGGTGTTTTCGATGATCGGCAACGCGTCCATGTCGGCGCGGATACCGAGCTTGCGCGAGCTGCTGCCATTGCGCAGCACACCCACCACGCCGGTCTGGCCGATGCCGGTGTGGACTTCGTAGCCCCAGTTACGCAGCGATTGCGCCACGAGGGCGGAGGTGCGGTTTTCTTCAAAGCCCAGTTCGGGGTGGGCGTGAATGTCCTGACGCACGGCGTGCAGGTCGCTGGCGACATCGCTCAGCCAATCCAGGATGTGCTGGTGTGGGCTCATGGTGATTCTCCTCGCAGGCGGGTGTTCCCGTTCTTTTTCGTTGCACACCGCCAGATAACCGCGATGTGCGCAGGAGAACAATCAAAGGTGGTTCCACCCTGTGGAACCTCAGCCCCACCTGTGGCTGCATTAGGGCAAGAGGCGGCAGCCCTCGCGCTGGCCCAGCCATTGGGCACTGTGGGCGCGGCCCAGGCCGCTGGCGGTCACGAGGTGTTTTTCAGGGTTGTCGGTGAAGGCGCTGGTGGGCACGTATTGCTTCACATAACCCTGGCAATAATCAGCGGGATTGCCCTCCACATATCGGCAGGAGCAGTACTCCTTGGCGGTGTAGGCCGCGATGATGTCGGGGAAGGCTTGCAGGTTGACCCGCTCGTGCCAGACCCAGCCGAGCAACACGAGTAACAGCAGGATCAACAGACTGACGAAGGGATGACGGCGGATCATGGTTGCACCGCTGCAAGGACGCGCTTGAGGAGTTCGTTGTGGCGATAGCTGCCGTCGCGGTCGTCACCGTAGCGCACGATGACCAGCTGTTTTTCGGGCATCACGTAGAGCGCCTGCCCCCAGTGGCCGAGGGCGGCGAAGGTGTCGGCGGGCGCGTCCGGCCAGGGTCTGGCGGCGCCCTGCACTTCGCGGTTGAGCCACCATTGGCCGCCCGGAACGGCTTCGTCCTGGCCCGCCTTGTACTTGTCGAACGGTTGGCGATTGAACGCGACCCACTCCTTGGGCAGCAACTGTTGCTCGCCCCAACGGCCGTCGCGCTGCATCAGCAGGCCGACACGGGCCAGGTCGCGGGCGGTGAGGTAAGCATATGAGGACGCGACGAAGGTTTCCTCGGCATCGCTTTCCCAGGTGGCGTTGTGGATGCCCAGTGGCTGGAACAGGGCGGTCCATGGGTAGTCGACGTAGGCCTTGTGGCCGAGCATGCCCTTGAGGGTGGCGGACAGGATATTGCTGTCGCCACTGGAATAGCGGAATGCCTGGCCGGGGGCGCTGTAGGTTGCGGTGTCGGCGGCGAACTCGGCCATGTCGTGGTGGCCGCGGGTGTAGAGCATGGCGACCACCGAGGATTTCAGCGGGGCGTATTCGTAGTCTTCCTGCCAGTCGAGGCCCGAGGCCCAGTGCAGCAGGTCGGCCATGGTCACGCCGGGGTGTTGTTTCATCGGCGGGTAAAAGCGCGCGGCGGGGTCGGTGAGTTTGAAGCGGTTTTCGCCGAAGGCCACGCCGAGCACGGTGGCCATCAGGCTTTTGCTGATGGACCAGGTCAGGTGCGGGGTGCTGGCGGTGATGGCGGCGGCGTAGCGTTCGTAGATGATCTGGCCGTCGCGGATGACCAGCAAGGCGTCGGTGCGGACGCCTTTGCGGGTGGTGTCATCGCGGGGTGGGAAGGCGTAGTCATCCAAGGCCTTGGCGGCCGGGCCGGTCAGGGGCTGGCCTTGGGACCATTCCTTCTCCGGCCAGGGTTCGGCGTGGGCTGTCAGGGTGAACAGCAGCGCGGCGTATAGGAGGCCTTTGAACATGGATTGGGACTCGGGGGCATTCAAGCCCGCGAGCCTAGCCCAGGGGGATGACGGTTTTGTTACGGACCCTGGGGTGAGTACATATCCGTTATTTGGGT
>NZ_JACARZ010000159.1:0-15841 GCF_013386315.1 Pseudomonas sp. P7779
CGCCCAGGAAGGGGAAAACCATGACGCCTGAACGATTTGCCCAATTGGCCGAGGCTTACGGCGGCCACTTGCACCGTTGGCCGCGCGCCGAACAGGCCGAGGCCCAGGCCCTGCTGGATGCAGGCGATGCCAGCCTCCTTGAGGTGCTGCATCAGGCGCGATGGCTCGACGGCCAGCTGGACGGCTATCAACTGGCACCCGTCGACCCNNAATCGTTTCCCCAGCGCCAGTCCTTCTGGGCGCGCTACGCCGGCTGGCTGTCGCCGGCCGGTTTTGTTGGCGTGGGCATCGCCGGGGTCGCCGCCGGAATCCTGGTGGCATCGTTGAGCGTGCCGTTGCCCATGCTTGGCCCTGAAGTACTGCCGAGTGTCTTCGACCAGGGCGACGCCGAAGTCGTCTTCACCGTCAACGCCGAGGAAAGCGAGCAATGACCCCGTCACCCAAGTACCTGAAGCCGCTGCTGGTTGTGTCGGTGTTGTTCAACGTGTTTTTGATCGGCGGTGTCGGCGGTGGCTTGTACCATTGGTTGGCGAACACCAAGCCCGCCGAGGCGGTGGTTAACCAGCATGGCCTGCGCCAGGCGATGGTCAAGCTGCCGCCGGAACGGCGCAAGGAACTGCGCCAGTTGTTGCGCCAGAACCGCGCCGACAGCCAGCCGCTGGTACTTGCCGGGCGCGAGGCGCGGCTGGACGTGATCAAGCAACTGGAGGCGNNGCGGACATGGCGCTCAGGGCGCTGGTGGACAACACCCTGGCGCAGTTCGCCAGCACCTTGCCCCGGGATGAGCGCCAGCGGTTGGTGGAGGCGTTGTATATGAAGGGGCAGGCGAAGGGCAAGGTCGCCAAGAGCCACTGAAGATCGTTCCCACGCTCTGCGTGGGAATGCCGCCCCGGACGCTCTGCGTCCAATTGGCGATGCAAGGTTCAAGTCTTGCGCAGTGGTGACGCGGAGCGTCACGGGATGCGTTCCCACGCAGAGCGTGGGAACGAGCATTAATAACCGAGACGGGCGACGGATTTTCCCGGGTGGCGGCGTTTAACCCGGGTAGGCCCGCCACTCAGGCGAAGGCCAATCTCATTGGGGAACCGTGCCATGTCCCGCCTATTCAAAGCTACGCTGGCCGCCACGTTGATGGCGGCTGCGTTGTCCGGTTGTATTGTCGAGCCTGTTCATCCGCGGCGTCCGCCGCCTTTGGTCGAGGTGGTGCCGGTGGCGCCGGCGCCAGGGTATCAGTGGGTGCGGGGGCACTATCGCTGGGGGAACGGGCAGTGGTTATGGGTGCCGGGGCATTGGCGGTACTGATCCACCACACGTTCAACTGCGACACCGAAACCCTGTGGGAGCTGGCTTGCCTGCGATGGCATCACCGCGGTCTTACTGACAGACCGAGGTGCCTGCATCGCGGGCAAGCCCGGCTCCCACAGGTGACAGGGGCTCTGTCAGGACTTTCCTGAACGTCTCCACCAACGGCCGCAAGTTGATCCGATGCCACGCCGCCCACAGCGGCGTGGTGTAGGTCAGCCACGGCAGTTCTCGCAGCACAACGCCCGGCGGTGCATTGCGGCTCAAGCCCTTTTGCACCATCGCGACACCTAGCCCCGACGCCACCAACCCCAACGCGGTAAACGGCTCGCTGGCTTCCATTGGAATCTGCGGGGTAAACCCTGCCCGAATGCACGCCGCAACAAAGTCATCCGCCGGGTTTGCACCCGCTTTGCGCTGCACGCCAATCCATTGCTGCTCGGCCAGATGCTCAGGCAGCAACTCGCTGACGCTGGCCAGCGGATGCTGCTCGGGCAGCGCCAGCAGCATCGGATCGTCCAGCACTTGCAATGCCATCAGGTCCGGGTCATCCGCCGCCGGTGGTTCACCCACCAGAGCGATATCCAGGCTGCGTTGGCGCAGGCCTTCCAGCTGTTCGGCGGAGGGCAGGTTGTACAGGGCGATATGCACGTTGGGCCGCGCGTCACGCAGTACCTTCAGGGCGTTGGGCAGCACCCCCGCGTGCATGGCGTTTTCGATGTAGCCGATGCACAGTCCGCCTTCTTCGCCTTTACCCAATCGCCGGCCCAATGACTCCAGGCGGTTGGCGTGGGTCAGCAGCGCCTTGGTTTCGGCGAGGAACGTCTGGCCGTCGCGGGTCAGGCGGATGCGCTGTTGGCTGCGCTCGAACAGGGTCAGGCCCAGGCGCTCTTCCAATTGGGCAATCTGCCGGCTCAGGGGCGATTGGGAGATGTGCAACCGTTCGGCAGCACGCCCCACGTGTTCTTCTTCAGCGACTACAACGAAGTAGCGCAATTGGCGGAAGTCGATCATGTCAGACCTTAAGGGACTCAAGTTGGTCGCAGTATGTCTTGGACGGTCCGATCTCTGCAATCTACGATCTGCTCAACGGTCAACACAGCGACCTTGAACAATCTTGAGGATTTACCCCATGAGCTTGAAAGACAAACTGCCCGGCGTGCTGGGTTTTGGCACCGCCCCCTTGGGCAACATGTTCCGTGCGATTCCTGAAGAGGAGGCGCAAGCCACCGTTGAAGCGGCCTGGAACCAGGGCGTGCGTTACTTCGACACCGCACCGTTCTACGGCTCGGGCCTCTCGGAAATCCGCCTGGGCCAGGCCCTGTCCAAGTACAACCGTGACGACTATGTGCTCAGCACCAAGGTCGGCCGGGTGATCCTGGATGAAGTGGAAGAAAGCGCCCGCGACCTTGGCGAGAAAAGCGGCGTGTTTGAACATGGCCGGCCGAACAAGATGGTCAACGACTACAGCGCCGATGCCACCCTGCGCTCCATCGAAGACAGCCTCAACCGCCTGCAAACCGACCGCCTCGACATCGTGTGGATTCACGACATCGCCCAGGACTTCTACGGTGATCAATGGCTGGACTACTTCAATCAGGCGCGCACCGGTGCTTTCAAAGTACTGACCCGCCTGCGCGAAGAAGGCGTGATCAAGGCCTGGGGCCTGGGCGTCAATCGGGTCGAGCCTTGCGAGTTGACCCTGGACCTGGCCGAAGCCCAGCCCGACGGTTTCCTGCTTGCCGGTCGCTACACCTTGCTCGACCATGAACGCGCCTTGCAGCGCTTGATGGATGCAGCCCAGGCGCAGAACGTCGAGATCGTGGTCGGTGGCCCTTACAGCTCCGGGATCCTGGCGGGCGGCGCACATTTTGAGTACCAGAAAGCCAGCCCGGCGATCATCAGCAAGGTCGAGCAGATCAAGGCGATTGCCGCGGCCCATGGCGTGAGTGTGAAAGCCGCTGCACTGCAATTCTCCCTGGCTCACCCGGCAGTGGCCGCAGTGATTCCGGGTGCCAGTCGTCCGGGGCGCATTGCTGAAGACGTCGCGGCGTTGTCAGAGAAGATTCCCGCAGCCTTTTGGCAGGCCCTGCGCGAGGCCCGATTGATTTCGGCCCGTGCACCGTTGCCGCTCTAACCACAGGAACGCGAACATGAAAATTGATATCAGTGGCAAAGTCGCAATCGTCAGTGGCAGCACCGCCGGCATAGGCCTGGGCATCAGCCAGGCGCTGGCGCAATCCGGCGCTACGGTGGTGGTGATCGGGCGTGAATCGGGCAAGGTCGACGAGGCGCTGGCGACCATTCGCCAGGCCGTGCCCGGCGCGGATCTGCGTGGGCTGGTGGCGGACCTCGGTACGGCCGAGGGCGCTGAAAAGCTGTTCGCCGCCGAGCCGCGCGCCGATATCCTGGTGAACAACCTCGGGATCTTCAACGACGTCGATTTCTTTGACGCTCCCGACAGCGAGTGGACGCGTTTCTACGAGGTCAACGTGATCTCCGGTGTGCGTTTGTCACGGCATTACACGCCGGGCATGGTCGAGCAGGGCTGGGGCCGGGTGATCTTTGTGTCGTCGGAATCCGGGGTGGCAACGCCGGCTGACATGATCAATTACGGCGTGACCAAAAGCGCCAACCTGGCGGTGTCCCATGGCTTGGCCAAACGCCTGGCGGGCACCGGGGTGACGGTCAATGCGATCCTGCCGGGGCCGACCTTTACCGATGGCCTGGAGCACATGCTCAAGGACGCCGTGGCCAAGTCCGGGCGCAGTGCGCGGGACGAGGCGGATGTGTTTGTGCGCAATGCGCGGCCGACGTCGATCATCCAGCGCGCAGCGAATGTGGATGAAGTGGCGAATCTGGTGGCGTACATTGCTTCACCGTTGTCCTCTGCCACCACCGGTGCCGCGTTGCGGGTCGACGGCGGTGTTGTCGACAGCATGGCGATCTGATTTTTCTTGAATGGTTTGGAGTGTTAATCGTGGCAAAAGCATCTGCTGTTATTGAAATCCCGGTTTCGGCCGAACAGGTTTGGCAATTGGTCGGCGGCTTCAATTCGCTGCCGGACTGGCTGCCCTTTATCGTCAAGAGCGAGCCGAGTGAAGGCGGGCGCGTGCGTCATCTGCAAACGGCGGATGGTGGTGTGGTGGTGGAGCGGCTGCAACGCTTTGATGATGCGGCGCGTACCTACAGTTATTCGATCAGCGAGTCGCCGTTTCCGGTGAGTGAGTATCTGGCGACGTTGAAGGTTGAGGCGCTGGGTGACAGCTCCGCGAAGGTGACCTGGTCGGGTGTGTTCACTCCGGTGGCCGGTGTGACGGATGCGGCGGTGGAGGAGTTGTTCAGCGGTGTCTACAGCGGCGGGCTGGATGCGTTGCGGGGTAATTTTCCGGGCTGAATGAAGATCAAATGTGGGAGCGGGCTTGCTCGCGAATGCGGTGGATCAGTGCCAGATGGGTTGACTGACACTCCGCATTCGCGAGCAAGCCCGCTCCCACATTGGTTTTGTGGTGTTCTTCAGGCTTCAGGCTTCAGGCTTCGGGCATCAGTTGCTGGCGGCATTCGAGGATCAGCTTCGCGCCGCCTCGTTCGCTGCTGCCGACTTCCAGTTTGAAACCGTGCAGGTTGATGATCGCCGCCACAATCGACAGCCCCAAGCCAAACCCGCCTTGCTGTTGATTGCCTTCGTCCACTCGATAAAAACGCTGGAACACTGCCGCACGTTCCGCCGCCGGAATCCCGGGCCCGGAGTCGAGCACTTCGATGCGGGTGCTGCCGGCATCGTTCACGCCTCGCAGGATCACTTCGCCGCCCGGCGGGGTGAATTTGATCGAGTTGCTCAGCAGGTTGGCCAGGGCTTCGAACAGCAAGGCGCGATCGCCGGTGATCCACGGTAACGAGGCCGGCACTTGCAGCAGCAGTTCCATCTGGCCTTCTTCTGCCAACGGCAGGTAGAAGTCGTGGAGTTCCTGCAGCAAGGGCAGGGGATCAAGCACCAGGAAGCCCGAGCGGCGCTGATGGTCTTCCAGTTCGGAAATCCGCAGCAGGCCGCGAAAACGCGCCATCAAGGTGTCGGTCTCGGCGATGGCCGCGTCCAGTTGCAGGGCGTGGGGCGCGTCTTCATCAGCCTGTTGCTGGATTCGGTACAGCTGTGCCCGCAGGCGCGTGAGCGGGGTGCGCAGGTCGTGGGCGATGTTGTCGCACACGCCCTTGACCTCGTTCATCAGCTTCTCGATACGGTCGAGCATCGCGTTGACGATGGCTGCCAGCATGTCCAGTTCGTCGCGTCGGTCGGACAATGGCAAACGGTGGGTCAGGTCGCCGGCCACGATGGCTTCGGCACTCGCCTGGATCCCGCGAATCCGCCGCAACGGGCGCCGCCTGAGCAGGTGCCAGCCGGCCGCGCCGGGAATGATCGTCAGGGTGATGCCCCACAGCAAGGCGTGCAGGATGATCCGCGTCACGCCGAACAGCGAGCCGTTGGCCCGCACCAGGATCAGCCAGCGGCCGTCTTCGGTGTGGGTGGCCACGGCGTCGCAGCTGTCGCGCGGCAGTTTCGGGTCGTCGGAGTCGATGCAGTTGGCCAGGGCGTGGATGTGTCCGTCCATTGGCAGGTCGGGCGGTATCACGCGGATCGGGCCGCTGATCGGGTTGAACTGATTGTCGAACAGGCCGTAGGCGTCAACGCCCTTCATGTCGAAGGTCATGCTGGTGGTCAGGGCTTCCACCAGCTCTTCGCCGTCAAACCGCTGGAACAGGTGCTGGCGCTGCATCAGGGAGTGGCGCGAGAGGTCGCCCAGGTAACCGGACACCTCGTAGTACAGCACGCCCATGAGGATGCAGCTCCAGGCCACGAACAACGAACTGTAGAGCGCCAGCAGCCGGCTGCTGGAAGAGCGCCAGCCTTTAGAGGGGTTCAGCAATGACATACCCGGAACCTCGTACCGTGCGGATCAGCGGCGTGAGGCCCGGCGGGTCGATTTTTTTGCGCAGGCGACCGATGTGCACGTCGATCAGGTTGGTGCCCGGGTCGAAGTGATAACCCCAGACTTCCTCGAAGATCATCATCCGCGAGAGGATTTGCCCGGTGTTGCGCATCAGGAATTCCAGCAGTTTGTATTCGGTCGGCAACAGGCTCAGGGGCTGTTCGGCGCGGCTGGCTTCACGGCTGATCAGGTTCAGTTCCAGATCCGCCACGCGCAAGGCAGTTTCAAACTCCTTGACCGTGCTTTTGCGCCGCAGCAGCACTTCGACGCGGGCGGCCATTTCGTCGGAGGCGAACGGTTTGGTCAGGTAGTCATCACCACCGGCCCGCAGGCCACGTACCCGTTCATCCACATCGGAGAGGGCGCTGATCATCAGGATCGGCGTGGATACGCCGATGGTGCGCAGGGTGGTGACGATGGCCAGGCCATCCAGTTCCGGGAGCATGCGGTCGAGGGTGATCAGGTCGTAATCACCGCTGACGGCACGGACCAGGCCTTCGCGGCCATTGTCTACCCAGTCTACGTCCAGTCCATGGCTACTCAGCTCGGCAACGATCTCGCGGGCCGTTACGGCGTCGTCCTCGATGGTCAAAATGCGGGTCATAAGGATTACCTGGTGAGCGATTCACACTGAAGTGCGGGCATTTTGCCAAGAAATGATAGCCCGCTTCCTAAATAAAAATTTATGTAGGCACAAACGACACAATTCACCATAACCCGCTGAATCTGAACGAACGCTGTGTGTGTAGGATTTTTTGCATGCCACGGCGTGCGTACGGGTTATTTCCTACGAGGAATGCAATACGCCCGCCGCTCCGGGCCATTTCTTGCAAGTTGCATGGTTCAGATTAGTTCAACTTAATTAAGTTATTGAAATATATGAAGTTTTAATTTTCGAGCTTCTGGCACGTCGCCTGCACTGTCCCTTTTGAGACTTGTAACACTATTTTTCATGCCTGGAGCAAAACAACAATGATTACATCCTCATCCACGCTGCAAGAGTCGAGCACGCTCTCCGGGGTTTCCTGGGGCGCGATCTTTGCCGGGGCCGCTGCCGCGGCTGCGCTGTCCTTGATTCTGGTACTGCTGGGCTTCGGCCTGGGCTTTTCGGCGGTGTCGCCGTGGGCCGACAGTGGCATCAGCGCCAAAGGGCTTGGCATTTCTACCATTGTCTGGCTGGCGGTTACGCAAATCATCGCGTCGGGGATGGGCGGTTACATCGCCGGTCGCCTGCGGGTGAAATGGGCCAATATGCACGGCGATGAGGTGTACTTTCGCGACACCGCCCATGGCTTCCTGGCCTGGGCCGTGGCGACACTGGTGACGGCGGTGCTGATCGTCGGTTCGGTCAGCAGTGTGGTCAGCGGTGGTGTGAAGGCCGGTGCCAGTGTGGCCTCGGGTGCCGTCAGTGGCATGAGCCAGGTGGCTGGCGCTGCCTCCAAGGGCGAAGACTTTGGCTACTACGTCGACAGCCTGTTCCGTGATGATCGCCCGGCCGCCGTCAGTGATGACGCGGTGCATGGTGTGGTCGCTCGCATCTTCGCTCGTACCGTGAGCAACAATGGTCAGTTGGCACCTGAAGACCGTGCGTACCTTGCACAGTTGATCAGCCAGCGGACCAACCTCAGCCAGGCCGATGCCGAGGCGCGTGTTGACCAGGTCTATGGCCAGGCTCAAAAAGCCCTGGATGACGCCAAGTTGAAAGCCAAGCAGGCTGCCGACACGGCTGCAAAAGTGGCTGCCTACACGTCGCTGTGGACTTTCGTGGCGCTGTTGATCGGTGCGTTTTTTGCCAGCCTCGCTGCAACCTTTGGTGGTCGTCGCCGGGATGCCGTGGTGTATCTGGAAACCACTCCCCACACCACTTCCGTTCGTTAATTCAAGGAGAACGTCATGCGCTCATTACTGCTGTTTTTCCTCGGTGTGCCTATCCCGGTCATTATCCTGATCGCGATCTTCATGCACTGATCCTGAGGCTTGCTCGGTCCTCATGTGGGAGCGGGCTTGCTGGCGAAAAAAGCGGTGTATCAGTCACATATGAACTGGCTGATACACCGCTTTCGCGAGCAAGCCCGCTCCCACATTTTGTTTTGTGTCGTTGCTGCATTCCGGGCGAAGGCGAAATCTCCGGATTTTGTTAATTGTTGCTTAACCGCCTTTTGGCTAAGCTCCCGTCCCATGAGCCGCTATCTGCGTTTTTTCCTGGTCCTGCTGTTGAGTCTTGCGCTTCCCCTGACCGGGATGGCGGGTGTGCCGTCGAGCACCGAGCCGTGCCCGATGCAGATGTCCGACATGCAGATGATGAGCGACATGGCCCCTGACTGTTGCCAGGACGGCGCAGCTGCCGACCACGGCAAAAGCTGCAAGCCCGGCCAGGAGTGCAAGACCGGCGGCATGCTGCAATTGTCGATGCCGGTGCTCAAGGCCCCGGTGACTGCTTCCAATGCGCTGGTTGTCAGCGTCTCTTCCGACTTCATTCCCGACCGCACGCCGTCCGGCGTCTGGCGCCCGCCCCGTAGCTGAATCCTGTTGCACCTGAAGACTCGTCCCTGAACCGGGACGGCCTTGCTGTGGGCCGCGTAAAGCGGTGCGCAGCGCAACAGAACAGGACACTTCAAGATGAATTTCCTATGCGTGCGTGCCCTGGTGATGGGCGTGCTGGCGTGGCCGACGCTGGCGTCTGCGCTGACCCTGGATGAGGCCTTGCGCCTGGCGCAAAACAACGCGCCGTCGCTGACGGCTGAATCCTCCAAATTGCAGGCCGCGACCCAGGCGGCGATTCCGGCCGGCGAACTGCCGGACCCGAAACTGGTAGTAGGCCTGCAAAATTTCCCCGTCGGCGGGCCCAATCGCGGCACGTTGTATGGCGATGACATGACCGAGCAAATGATCGGCATCCAGCAACAAGTGCCCAGCCGCGACAAGCGCAAGGCACGGGTTGAGTTGGCGTCGGCCAGCGTGGACACGGCTGCCGCCGAAGGCCGGATCGAGCGCTTGAATGTGCGTCAGGCCACCGCCCAGGCGTGGATTCGCGCCTATGCGGTGGAGCGTAAAGAGGCGCTGTTCAAGGACTTCTATCAGCAAAATCGCCTGCTGCAAGACACCGTGCGTGCGCAACTGGCCGGCGGTCGCGGGCAGCCTTCCGACGTGGTGATCCCGAAGCAAGAAGCGGCTGACCTGGCCGAGCGCGAGGATGAGCTGATCCAGCAACGCGCCCAGGCCCGGGCGGCCCTCAAGCGCTGGATCGGCCCGGCCGCCAGTGAAGCCCCCAGCGGGCAATTGCCGAACTGGAAAATCGACACCACCGGCTTCACCCACAACCTGCACCAGCACCCGGTTCTGCAAGCCTTTGCACCGCGCACCCGCGAGGCCGAAGCCCGGCTGAACGAGGCCAAGGCGCAAAAGACCTCGGACTGGAGTTGGGAAGTGGACTACCAGCACCGAGGCCGTGAGTACGGCGACATGGTCAGCCTGCAATTCACCTTCGATTTGCCGATCTTCCCCGGTCGCCGACAAAACCCCGGTATCGCCGCCAAGCAGGCCGAACTCGACCAACTGGACGCCGAACGCGAAGCCAAGACCCGTGAACATACCCAGGAACTCGAAGACGACCTGGCCAACTACCAGCGCCTGGACCGCGCCGTGCAGCGCAGCCAGGACAGCCTGGTGCCGCTGTCCGAGGAGAAAGTGTCGCTGAGCCTGGCGGGGTATCGCGCGGGCAAGGGCGACCTGATGAGCGTGGTCAGCGCCCGCCGCGAGTGGGTCGAGGCGCGCTTCAAACAGATTGACGCCATTGAGCAGCGTGCCCTGACCGGCGCCCAGCTGTATTTCGCTTACGGGGAACCCGCCAATGAATAACCGAATCGTGAATATGGCCCTGTTGGGCGGCGTCCTGCTGCTGGGTCTGGGTGGCGGCTATTGGCTGGCGCAGACACGCGAGGCACAGCCGGCCATGGCCGGGACGATGCAGGCGCCGGACGAGAAAAAGGCGCTGTACTGGTACGACCCGATGTACCCGCAGCAAAAATTCGACAAGCCGGGCAAGTCGCCCTTCATGGACATGCAACTGGTGCCGCGCTACGCCGGTGGCGCCGAGGAGAGTGCGGCGATTCAGATCGACCCCAGCCTGACCCAGAACATCGGCGTGCGCCTGGCGAGCGTCAGCCGTGGGGTGCTGGCGTCGAGTCTTGAGCTGTCGGGAATCCTCGCCTTCAACGACCGCGATGTGGCGGTGGTGCAGGCGCGCGCTGCCGGATTTGTCGAGCGGGTTTACGCCCGTGCGCCGGGGGATGTGCTCAAGGCCCAGGCGCCCCTGGCGGACATTCTGGTGCCGGAATGGGCTGCCGCGCAGGAAGAGTTTCTTGCCCTGCGCCACAGCGATCCCGGCCTGTTGGCCGCCGCCCGCCAGCGCCTGCGCCTGAGTGGCATGCCCGCCGGGCTGATCACGCAGATGGAGCGCAGCGGCCGAGCGCAATCGGTGATGACCATCACCACCCCGCTGGGCGGCGCGTTGCAAACCCTGGACGTACGCGAAGGCATGACCGTCGCGGCGGGCCAAACCCTGGCGCGGGTCAATGGCCTGGGCACCGTGTGGCTGCAGGTCGCCGTGCCTGAAGCCCAGGGCGCCGCGCTGGCCGTTGGGCAAACGGTCGAGAGCCGTTTTGTCGGGTTGCCGGGACAAGTCGTCAAAGGCACCGTCGCCGCGATTCTGCCGGCAACTGCCATGGACAGCCGCACCGTGCAGGTTCGGGTCGAACTGCCCAACCCTGACGGTATGTTGCGCCCCGGTATGACCGCCCAGGTGCGCCTGGCCCAATCCAGCGGCCAATCGGTGCTGTTGCTGCCGAGCGAGGCGTTGATTCGCACCGGCAAACGCGTGCTGGTGATGGTGGCCGAGGAGGGCGGGCGATATCGCCCGGTAGAAGTCCAGGTAGGTGCAGAAAACCAGGACAACACCGTCATCCTCGCCGGCCTGCAGGAAGGCCAGCAGGTGGTGGCCTCCGGTCAATTTCTGCTGGACTCCGAAGCAAGTTTGAAGGGAATTATCACTCAATCGTCCGGCAGTTTTTCAGATGAGGGGGCCATGGACGGCATGAGCATGCAACCGGGAGCCAGGCCATGATCGCCCTGTTGATTCGCTGGTCGGTGGCCAACCGCTTTTTGGTGTTGTTGGCGACTTTATTCGTGACGGCTTGGGGTTTGTGGTCGATCCAGAACACCCCGGTGGACGCCTTGCCGGACCTGTCGGATGTGCAGGTGATCATCCGCACGCCGTACCCGGGCCAGGCCCCGCAGATTGTCGAGAACCAGGTCACTTACCCGATGACCACCACCATGCTCTCGGTGCCGGGGGCGAAGACCGTGCGTGGCTTTTCGTTCTTCGGCGACAGCTATGTTTACGTGCTGTTCGACGAAGGCACCGACCTGTATTGGGCGCGCTCGCGGGTGCTGGAATACCTGAGCCAGTTGCAGGCGCGTTTGCCGGCATCGGCCAAGCCGGCGCTGGGCCCGGATGCCACCGGTGTCGGCTGGATCTACCAGTACGCGCTGGTGGACCGCACCGGCAAACACGACCTGGCGCAACTGCGCTCGTTGCAGGACTGGTTCCTCAAGTTCGAGCTCAAGACCCTGCCCAATGTCGCCGAAGTGGCGACCATCGGCGGCCAGGTCAAGCAGTACCAGGTGCAGATCGACCCGCTGGCCCTGGCCAGTCGCGGCATCACCCAGGCCCAGGTGGTGGAAGCCATCGGCAAGGCCAACCAGGAAACCGGCGGTTCGGTGCTGAACATGGGTGAGTCGGAATACATGGTGCGTGCGTCCGGCTACCTGAAAACCCTGGAGGACTTTCGCGGCATTCCCCTGCGGCTCGACACCCACAACGTGCCGGTGACCCTTGGGGATGTGGCGACGATCCAGCTGGGCCCGGACATGCGCCGGGGCATCAGTGAACTGGATGGCGAAGGCGAGGCGGTGGGCGGCGTGGTGATCCTGCGCAGCGGCAAGAACGCCCGCGAGGCCATCGCGGCGGTCAAGACCAAGCTGGAGCAACTGCAAACCAGCCTGCCGCCCGGGGTGGAAATCGTCACCACCTACGATCGCAGCAAACTCATCGATCGCGCCGTGGACAACCTCAGCCACAAGCTGCTCGAAGAGTTCCTGGTGGTGGCGCTGGTGTGCGGGATCTTCCTGTGGCACCTGCGCTCCTCGCTGGTGGCGATCATTTCGTTGCCGGTGGGGGTGTTGATTGCCTTTATCGTCATGCGCTTCCAGGGCATCAACGCGAACATCATGTCCCTGGGCGGGATTGCGATTGCCATCGGCGCGATGGTCGATGGCGCGGTGGTGATGATCGAGAATGCCCACAAGAAAATCGAAGCCTGGCACCACGCGCATCCGAACCAGGAATTGAAGGGGGAGGCGCATTGGAAGGTCATCACAGATGCGGCAGTGGAGGTGGGGCCGGCGTTGTTTTTCTGCCTGCTGATCATCACCTTGTCGTTTATCCCGGTGTTCACCCTGCAAGCCCAGGAAGGCCGCTTGTTCGGGCCGCTGGCCTACACCAAGACCTATGCCATGGCCGCTGCGGCGGGGTTGTCGGTGACCCTGATCCCGGTGCTGATGGGCTACTGGATTCGCGGGCGTATTCCCGATGAGCAACGCAACCCGCTGAATCGCGGCCTGATCAAACTCTACCAACCGGCCCTCGACGCGGTGTTGCGCTGGCCGCGCATGACCTTGCTGGTCGCGCTGCTGATGGTCGCCAGTGCGTTATGGCCGGTGTCGCACCTGGGCGGTGAATTCCTGCCGCCGCTGGATGAGGGTGACCTGTTGTATATGCCGTCGGCGTTGCCTGGTTTGTCGACGCAAACTGCCGGCGCATTGCTGCAACGTACAGACCGCTTGATCAAGAGCGTGCCGGAAGTCGCCCACGTGTTCGGCAAGGCCGGCCGCGCCGAAACCGCCACCGACCCGGCGCCGCTGGAAATGTTCGAAACCACCATCGAGTTCAAGCCGCGAGACCAATGGCGCCCCGGCATGACTCCGGAAAAACTGGTGAAGGAACTCGACCGGGTGGTGCAGGTGCCGGGGCTGACCAACATCTGGATTCCGCCAATCCGCAACCGTATCGACATGCTCGCCACCGGGGTCAAAAGCCCGATCGGCGTGAAGGTCGCGGGTTCCAGCCTGATGGACATCGACGCCGTGACCCAGGCCGTGGAAAAGGTCGCCAAGACGGTGCCCGGCGTCAGCTCGGCGCTGGCGGAACGCCTGACGGGCGGGCGCTACATCGACGTGGATATCGACCGCCCGGCCGCCGCGCGTTATGGCCTGAACATCACCGATGTGCAGTCCATTGTCTCCGGGGCGATTGGCGGGGAAAACATCGGCGAGACCGTCGAAGGCTTGGCGCGGTTTCCCATCAACCTGCGCTACCCGAAAGAATGGCGCGACTCGGTGAGCGCGTTGAGCAACCTGCCGATCTATACCCCGTCGGGTAGCCAGATCACCCTGGGCACCGTGGCCAGGATCAAGGTCAGCGAAGGCCCGCCGATGCTCAAGAGCGAAAACGCCCGGCCTTCCGGCTGGGTGTACATTGACGTGCGTGATCGCGACCTGGCGTCGGTGGTGAAGGACTTGCGTGAAGCGATCAACCAGAACGTGCAACTGCAACCGGGCATGAGCCTCAGCTACTCGGGGCAGTTCGAGTTCCTGGAGCGGGCCAATGAACGCCTGAAACTGGTGGTGCCGGCGACTTTGCTGATCATCTTCGTGCTGCTGTACCTGACGTTCCGGCGGGTGGATGAGGCGCTGCTGATCCTCGCCACGTTGCCGTTCGCGCTGACGGGTGGGGTGTGGTTGCTGTACTGGCTGGGCTTCAACCTGTCGGTGGCGACGGGTGTTGGATTTATCGCGTTGGCGGGGGTGTCGGCGGAGTTCGGCGTGATCATGCTGCTGTATTTGAAAAACGCCTGGGCCGAACGCCAGGGAGGAGGGGACCAGGCCCTGCTGGAAGCCATCACCGAAGGTGCCGTATTACGCGTGCGGCCCAAGGCGATGACCGTGGCCGTAATCATCGCCGGCTTGCTGCCGATCCTTTTAGGCGGTGGCACCGGCAGCGAAGTCATGAGCCGGATTGCCGCCCCCATGATTGGCGGCATGCTCACAGCGCCGCTGCTATCCCTGTTCGTCATCCCGGCGGCATATAGGCTAATGCGCAAATCCAAAAGCTAACGACAATCAAATGTGGGAGCGGGCTTGCTCGCGAAAGCGGTGTGTCAGTCGCCAGATGCCGTGGCTGACCCACCGCGTTCGCGAGCAAGCCCGCTCCCACATTTAGACCTCATTCAGCCTGACCCACCGCTCCTCCTTGGCCGCCACCCGAATCGCCGTGGCCAACCGCTCAATCTCCCAAGCCGCCGCAAAATCCGTCCCGTCACTGCCCTTGCCGGCCAACGCCATCACCAACTCATGCACCTCCAGCGTCTTCAACTCGTTGTACCCCAACTGATGCCCCGGCGCCGGACTGAACGCCGCATACCCTGGCAACGAAGGCCCCGCCAACACCCGCTGAAACCCCTCCTGCCCAACCCGAAACAGCTGCAATTCATTCAACCGTTCCTGATCAAACAACAACGTGCCCCGCGTGCCACTGATCTCAAAGCTCAGGTGATTCTTATACCCATGCTTCAGCCAGCTACTGCTCACCGTCCCCCGTGCCCCATTGGCAAACCGCAACAACGCATGCACCTGGTCATCCACCGCAATCTCCCGCAGCGTCTCACTCCCGGCGGTGGCAGGCCGCTGCCCGTGCACCGTTTGCGTATCGGCACACACACTCACCACATCCCCCACCAAATACCGCGCCATGGACAGTAAATGACTGCCCAGATCCGCCAACGCACCGCCGGCATGTCCCACCTCACAGCGCCACGACCACGGCGACGCCGAATCCGCCATGAAATCCTCGCTGAACTCCCCCTGAAAACTGATGATCTCCCCCAACTCACCGCGGGCGATCAACTGCCGGGCCAAGCCAATCATCGGGTTGTGCTGATAGTTGTAACCCACCCGCGTCACCACCCCGGCCTTGCTCGCCGCATCACGCATCGCGGCCGCCTGCTCCAGGCTCACCGCCAGCGGCTTCTCGCAATACACCGCCTTGCCTGCCGCCAGTGCAGCCATGGCCATGGGGTAGTGCAAATGGTTGGGAGTAGTGATGGCGACAACATCCACCTTGGGATCGTCAATCAACTGCTGCCAGTCGCCATGGGCCTGGGCAAACCCCCAGTCAGCGGCGCAGCGTATTGCGCGCTCGGTATCGGCATCGGCCAGGGCGGCCAGCGTGAGCTTCACCGGCAGTTCAAACACCGCCCGCGCGTTATTAAACGCCAAGGCGTGGGCACGCCCCATAAAGCCTGTACCAATCAGGCCGATTCCGAGTTCGCGCATAGCCGGGTTCCTTCGAATTATTGTATTGAGAAGCCTATTTATGGAATAAATATTCCCAAAACTCAACACATAGAATAAAAATTCATTCCAAGGCCCACACCTCA
>NZ_JACARZ010000160.1:0-5686 GCF_013386315.1 Pseudomonas sp. P7779
CCTAAAGAACGGATATGTACACCCCGCCCCGCCCCGGCAAAAAAACCTCACACCAACCGCTTGATCTGCTTATGCCGCCAAACCAGCCGGTAATAAGCCGTCTGCAACCCCAACATCGCCAGATACGTCACCGGAAACGCCATCCACACCCCTTCCAGCCCAAACCGCGCATTCAGCAGATACGCCACCGGCAACTCCACCCCCAACACGCAAACGATCGAGATCCCCACCGGCACCAGCACCACCCCGCTGGCCCGCATGATCCCGCCCACCACGGCCTGGAAACCGAACACCAGGATGCTCCAGAGCATGATATGCAGCAGGTGCTCGGCCTTGACCCGCGCATCCACGTCGGTAATGAACAACCCCAACAGCCAGTGCGACAACACATACCCCAGCACTATCAACCCACCCGTCAGGCACAGGTTGATCAAAATCCCCGTACGCAGGATCGGCCCGATCCGCTCCAGGCGCCCCGCCCCGATCGCCTGCGCCCCCAGAATCGACGCGGTGATCGCAATCGACAATGCCGGAAACTGCACATAGTTGACGATCTGCGTCACCGCCCCATACGCCGCCGTCGCCTGGGAACCATGGCTGTTGACCAGCGCCAGAATCACCAGCTCCGACAACGACAGCACCACCATCTGCAACCCCGTAGGCAACCCGATACGCAGGACCTTGCCCAGGATCACCCGATCCAGCCGCAGCGCCGCCATCAACTGGCGATCCGGCGCCATCACGTGGTTTTTATGGCGCAGGCGCAGCACCAGGAACGTCATCGCCAGGGCATTACCCACCAACCCCGCCACCACCGCGCTCTGGATACCCATCGGCGGCAGGCCCAGCCAACCCTTGATCAGCGCAGGGGTCAGCACCAGGCCCACGGTGGTCGACACCATCAGCGCCAATAAGGGCGACACCGTGTCACTCACGCCCCGCAGCAGTTGGGTGAACAGGATGAACACCAGCAACAGCGGCATGATCAGCATCATCATCTGCGCATAACCCACCGCGTCATCCAGCACATCCACCGGTGTGCCCAGGGCCTGCATCGCCGGGCGCGCAAACACGCTGCCCAGCACCGCCGCGATCACCCCGATCAGGGCGCCGAGGGTCAGGGTGGCGCCAGTGATCGACTTGACCATCGAGGTCTCCTGCGCGCCCCACGCCTGGCCGATCAGCACCGAAGCACCCGCCCCCAGGCCGATCACCAGGGCGATAAAGAAAAACACGATGGGGAACATCCCCGACACCGCCGCCAACGCCTGGGTGCCGAGCATCTGCCCGACATAGATCCCGTTCAGCGTGCCGGAAAAGCTCTGGAGGAAATTGGACAGCACCATGGGTGCCAGAAAGATCAGGTAGATCTGCCACAACGGTCGTTGCTGGGTGACTTCCATGAAGGTTCGGATCTCAATGCAATTAGGCAGGGAAAGCGTTGCGTGACAACCAGGCCAGGTACAACTTCACATCCACCGGCCAGTGCGCGATCTTGTTGGAAAATTCCGCGCCGTCCTGGGCAAACAACGCCCGCGAGGCTTCTTCAAAACCTGGCAGGTCGCCGCCGATGGCGCTCATGAAACGATAGCTGGACTCCTTCGCCTGGCGCCGCTCATCGTGCTCGGCATGGGCGTTGCGCGCTTCGTCCACCAACCGGCGCAAGGCCGCCGAGGCGCCGCCGCGTTGTTGTCCCAGCCACTCCCAGTGCCTCGGCAGCAAGGTCACTTCACGGGCGACCACCCCCAGCTTCGGACGGCCTACAGTAGGTGACGCCGGCACGTCGGCCTCCGTCACCGCGACGGTCGGTTGCTGCGGTGCGTAACCGGCGGGCCAGGGATAGTCGACTTGAACACCGCTGGCGTCATCAAACACCAGCAAGCTGCCCGTCGCCAGGTCGAGGCTTTTCAGGTTTTTGGCGACGTCGGCATAAGAGCCGGCAGCCACGCGTTGGTGGCCAAGGAAGGCGGTGCAGTGTGATGCGCTCATGACTTTTACCCGGTATATATTGTTTTACCCGGGTTATATTAGCTTGGAATTTATTTGTTGCAAGCCGCTTGTTGCGAAACCACCAAACGATCACCGTCGACAGTCGCGCCCATGGGGCCCACACCCGGGTCGCGCAATACGCATTCGGCAATCGCCGGCTCCAGCTCCACCCGCAATCGGCGGCCCAAGGCGCGGGCGCCGAACCGTACGTCATGGTCGCGGCACAACCAGGCGCGTGCCGATTCATCCAGCACCAATGACCGGTGCTGCGCCGCCAGGCGTTGATTGAGTTTGCCGAGTTCCACCTTGAGCAGCGCCTCAAGCCACTGATGGTCGATGGGCTCGAACATCAGGATACGATCGATGCGATTGAGAAATTCCGGCTCGAAGTGGCGGTGCAAGGCGTCCTCCAACACCCCCGCTTCACCGCGCCCCCACCAGCGCAACGGGGCAAAGCGTTGCCGGTGCCGACGCGCCTGCTGGGCGCCGATATTGCTGGTCATGAAGATCAGGCTGTTGCGAAAGTCCAGCGTTCGAGTGCCGCCCGCCAGCGTCAGCTGGCCGTTTTCAAGGATGCCCAGCAGGCTGCGCACCACTTCCTGGCTGGCTTTCTCCAACTCGTCGAACAGCACGATACCAGGGCGGCTGTAGCTACCCTGGATCAGTTCGCTGTTGAACAGGCTGATGCCCTCCTTGCTGCCGACATAACCCGGCGGTGCACCGGTGAGTGCGGCGGCATAATGCTCCTGGGCCAGGGTGTGCATGTCGATACGGCAGAACCCGTCGGCACGCCCGTGCAACGCCTGCGCCAGCAGCCGGACGATTTCCGTCTTGCCGACCCCGGTAGGCCCCATGAACAGGTTGACGCTCAACGGCCGCTCACGCTCACCGATATCGGCCTTGACCACCTTGAGCAACCCTTCCATTTGGGCCAGGGCTGCGTCCTGGCCAACGATACGGCTGCGCAGCAAGGCCATGACCTGGGCCGGTTCAAAAGTAAACCGCATGCCTCAACCCGCCGTTTTTTCTTTACCGCCATGGGGCAACTGCCCCACCGGGCATTCGGCGACACCGACGGTGCTGCGGGTGAAGGCCTCGACATTCTCTTGGGCCTTTTGCGCGTCCAGCACCCAGGTGCGATAGAACTCGAATGGGCAATCCGCCACGCCCTTGTCCCCATCGCCCGAGGCATGCATGCCGGTGTAGCCACGGTGCAGCAACTTGAACAGATGGTTCTGCGACTGGTCGTTGGCCCGCGCATCGCGGATCTGCGACACCGACAGCTGGGCGTACTGAATGCCCATCTCTTCCTCGCCGCACTCGCCCAGGGTACGGCCATCGAAGCCGATGATCGCCGAGTGCCCGAAGTACGAATACACCCCGTCGAACCCCGCCGCATTCGCCACCGCCACGTAGCAGTTATTGGCCCAGGCCATGCTCTTGGACATCTGCACCTGCTGCTCCTTGGCCGGGTACATATAGCCCTGGCAGCGCACGATCAGCTCGGCGCCTTTCATCGCACAGTCACGCCAGATCTCCGGGTAGTTGCCGTCGTCGCAGATGATCAGGCTGACCTTCATGCCCTTGGGCCCGTCGCACACGTAGGTGCGGTCGCCGGGATACCAACCTTCGATCGGACACCACGGAATGCACTTGCGATAACGCTGGACGATCTCGCCGAGGTTATTGATCAGCACCAGCGTGTTGTACGGCGCCTTGTGCGGGTGCTCCTCGTGGCGTTCACCGGTCAGGGAAAACACGCCCCAGGTATTGGCCTGGCGGCAGGCCGCGGAGAAAATCGCCGTCTCCTCGCCGGGAATACTCGCGGCGGTCGCCATCATCTCGTCGTGGTCGTACATGATCCCCATGGTGCTGTATTCGGGGAACACCACCAGGTCCATGCCGGGCAAACCCTGCTTCATGCCGACAATAATCTCGGCAATCTTCTTCGCGTTATCGATGACTTCGGCCTTGCTGTGCAGGCGCGGCATCTTGTAGTTCACGACAGCAACGCCGACCGTGTCCGGGCTGCTGGAAATGTCGCCATGGCGCATTGCAAATCTCCTCGGTCAATGACTGATCATCCAGGGCCGTGGCCCGGTCCTGGTCTTGAGCCCCAGCGGGTTGGCCTTGCTCGGCACCACCGGCTTGCTGGTGCCACAGCAACTGCAGCCCGCCGGGTGCTTGCGCGCTGCCTGATATTCGCCGACGGTTTGCGGCGCATGGGCGCTGCGCTCGTTACCGGCTATGGCCTTGCGCTGATTGGCCGACAGCGTGGTCAGCGCCGGCGCCGACAGCAGCAACTGCCCGCCCGGGCCGTCGCAATACGGGCATTGGCTGGGTTCGTGACGCTGGGCCATGGGCCGCAGCATCGTGAAGGTGCCGCAGGACTCACAGGCATATTCATAGGTCGGCATGGCTACAGGTCCGGTGCAATGGGCAGGTCAATGCTGCCGTCGAGGAATTGGGTCGGGCCGTTGGCGTTGGGGTTGATGTCGAACTCGAAGATTTCAGTCGGCAGCCACAACGTCGCGCAGGCGTTGGGGATGTCCACCACGCCGCTGATATGCCCCTGCACCGGCGCCGAGCCGAGCAACGCATACCCCTGGGCCGGCGAGTAGCCGAACTTGGTCAGGTAGTTGATCGCATTCAGGCAGGCCTGGCGGTAAGCGACATTGACGTCCAGGTAATGCTGCTGGCCCTGTTCGTCGACGGAGATGCCTTCGAAGATCAGGTAGTTCTTGTAGTTCGGGGTGATCGGGCTTGGCTTGAACACCGGGTTCTTGATCCCGTATTTGGCCATGCCGCCCTTGATCAGCTCGACCTTCATGTGCACCCAGCCGGCCATTTCGATGGCGCCGCAAAAGGTGATTTCGCCGTCGCCCTGGCTGAAGTGCAAGTCGCCCACCGACAGGCCGGCGCCGTTGACGTACACCGGGAAATAGATCTTCGAGCCGCGGGACAAATCCTTGATATCGCAGTTGCCGCCATGCTCACGGGGCGGCACGGTGCGGGCACCGGTGGCGGCGGCATCATCACGGGCCGAGCCCTTGAGTTTGCCCATGTGCGCGGTGGCGGCCAGCGGGGCGTTGGCCAGGGGTGGGACGCGGGTCGGGTTGGTGTCGATCAGCTCCTGCTCGCGACGATTCCAGTCGGCGAGCATCACCGGGTCGGGCAGGCAGCCGATCAGGCCGGGGTGGATCAGGCCCGCAAAATTGACGCCCGGGATGTGCCGGGAGCTGGTGAACATGCCCTTGAAATCCCAGATGGCTTTTTGCGCGCTGGGGAAGTGATCGGTGAGAAAGCCGCCGCCGTTCTGGCGCGAGAAGAACCCGTTGAAGCCCCACTGGGAGTCGGCCTTGGCGCCGATGTCGAGCAGGTCGACCACCAGCAAGTCGCCGGGTTCGGCGCCGTGTACGCCCACCGGGCCGGAGAGGTAATGCACGGTGGAGAGGTCGACGTCGCGCACGTCGCTGGCGTCGTCGTTGTTCTTGATGGCGCCGGCGGTCCAGTCGTAGGTTTCGAGGATGAAGTCATCGCCGGGTTTGACCCAGCAAGCCATCGGGATGTCCGGGTGCCAACGGTTGTGGATCTGTTCGTTTTCGGTGACGGGTTGGTTGAGGTCGACTTTGATCAGGGTGTCGGTCATCGAGGTGCTCCCGGAGGGTGGGTTGGCTGTCGGGAGCAGTCTCACGGG
>NZ_JACARZ010000161.1:0-12015 GCF_013386315.1 Pseudomonas sp. P7779
GCGTGGGAACGATCAGCGACTAGCTGCCTTTGTTGCCTTTCTCATGCGCCGGGTCGAAGACCTTGGTCAGGTCACCCCCCAGGCGGAACGTCTTGAACGGCTGCATCCCGTGCTTGCGCTCGATCACATCCGGGGCGCAGGTGTAGAGGGTGCAGAAGGGCTCAAGCCAGGCAAATTTCATGTCTTCCTTGAGGTCCTTCATGTCCTGTTCCTTGCCGTTCTTCTGCTCGAAGATCTCCGGGTCTTTCACCCCGGCCAGCACCTTGTCACCCAGGCGTTTCAACGCGCCGTTGTTTTCCTGGCGCAGGTCCACACCGTTCACCAGGGCAAAACTGGCGATCATCGCCAGCGGCGGCAGGGCGTAGTTGTGGTACGAAAGGGCCCGTTGCTGACGCTTCAATTCGTTGGGCAGGAAGCCTTGGGCATCCACCTGGTTGGCGCCGACCTTGTATTCCTTCACGGCCCAGTCAAACAGGTCGCGGCGGTTCACGGCGACGGAGGTCGCCATCACCGACCAGGCAGCCCAGTAGGAGTGGTTGTTGGTTTTATCCAGCGGCAGGTTGTCCCAGTCGCTCACCACCTGGTCGGCCATTTTGCTGAACCAGGCTTCGATCAACTGCGACTCCTGCTGGTGGTTGGCCAGCGGATGAGAGTCGGAGAACTTCAGGCGCACATAGGCCGACGCCATGCTGCCCAGTGCCCATTTGCGCATGGACTTGCCGGTGTGGTTGAAGTCCTTGGACATCAATGCATCGGCCTTGGCCCAGCTCGTGAGCCAGTTCAGCGTGCATTCCAACTGCTCCGGACGGCCGTCGCGCATGAATTGCATCACGCGCTTGCTGGTGTCTTTTTCCAGCTTGGTGATGTCGGCGGTGCTGTCGCGAAAGGCTTTTTCGGACTGCACATTCAGGGTGGAACGAGCCTTGTCCGAACCTTCGTACTTGCTGCGAAATTGCAGCGAGCCGGTGTACGGCGCCGGCATGGCGTCGCAGTCATTCTTGAAGTCGCCGGTCTTGAATGCTTCCACCGGGGCGAAATAACCCTGGGGCGGACGCAGTGGTGCGGCGGCGTTGACTTGGCCGGCAAACATCGCCAGGCCCAGCAGCGTTGGAATCAATAACTTCTGCATAAGTAACCTCATTGCCCCGTTGAAGCAGTCTGTTGACCACCGGCGGGGAATACGTTGCGTGTGCAAATTTTCGCTTCGACTTTCTGCGCGGCCTGGCCCGCTTCAGGGCCCTGCACTTCCACGGCCAGCAGGTTTTGCGTGGCCCAGTCTTCATCGGTGCGCAGTTCAAAGGCGAAACGCCCGTCTGTATCGGATGTTTCGGGTTTCTCGATCTTGATGTCCTCGTGGCGCCCGTTCATGTACCAGAGGGTGGCTTGCAGGGTTTTCACCGATGGGTCGGCGAAGCGGATGTCGACCTGGTGACTGCTGTTGCGCAGGTCTTTGTTCGAACTGTTCACCAGCAATTCGTTCTTGCCGGGTTTCAGCGTGGTGCTGGCGCTCATCTGGGCGGTCTTGCCTTCACAGCCGTTGTCCAGCAGCGACATCATCTGGCGGTAGATGGTCTCCTGGTCCAGGCGATACAGCGGCGAGAATTCCCAGATCAGGATCTTCGGCGGGGTCTTCTGGAATTCTTCGCTGCCCAGGTACTGGATCATCGAGCCTTCCAGGCCACCACCGGGGAAGGCGACGTTAAGGATGTCGGCACCGATTTCCTGTTCCAGGAAGCCGGCGAAATTGTAGTTCTTGCCGCTGTGGCTGGTGCCCACGAGGGTGATCTGCGGGTTGCCGGAATCACCGAACAGGTCGCCGTCTGCCGCTTCGCCCTTGGGCTCGGTGGTGAACTGGTCCATGTACTGGATCGCGTAGCTGGTGCCGCACAGTTGCCCGGCCATGTTGTGCAGGGTGCCGGTCTTGCCCATGCGCCCGGACCGTTTGGTCTCGAATTCGCGCTGCGGGATACCGGCAAATTCAGGCATCGCCCGCACTTTCGCGCCGACGATTTTGGCGGTGCGCTGGGCGCCGTATGGCGTCCAGTGTTGGTCGCCGCGGAAGTAGAAATCGTGGGCCGGCAATTCATCCGGCAGTTGCTCGTTGGTCAGCGGCGACAGGTCCGGCACGACGTAGCCCATCTTGGCGAAGCGCCCGAGCATGGTCTTGTAATTGCCCAGGGCCTTGTCGAAATCGAACCTGGCTTTCTCTTCAGGGTTGAGCTTGTTGCGGTTCACCAAGCCACGGGTCGGCTGGTAGACCACCACCAGTTCCACGCCCTTGCTCTTGAACGCATCGTGCAGCTGCTGCATGCGTTTGTAGCCGGCGGGGCTGGTGTCGAATTCGGTGCGCAGGTCTTCCTGGGTCCGGAACAGCCAGTCGCCCTGGGCTTGCACCAGGGTGGTGAAGTTCTGCTGGTAGCGGGTGGTGTAGTTCTTCGCGTCGTGGGCGGCCGGGCACAGGCTGCAGCACGGTTCGGCGGTGAAGGTTGGCGCCTTGATTTCGTCGGCGCGCACGCCCTGGCTGGCCGCGAGCAGGCCGAGGGTCAAACCCGAAAGGCTGAGCAGTTTGATCATGTGTGGGTGCATAAAGGTCATCCTCAGTCCTGCATTTCGGTCTGGCGTTCGACAGGGTCGATCAGCACGGCTTTCTTCTGGCGTACCAGCAAGTCGAGGATCTCTTCCTGGCGATCGCCAAGAACGCCCGAGAAGCTGATGCCACTGGATTTGGTCGGCGCAAGCATCGATACGCGGTACAGCTCGATGCTCAACGGCGAGTCGATGGACAGCGGCCCGCTGCCGTTGGCGGCCAGCTCACCGCCCACCACAATCAGCGAGACCTTGGTGTCGAACGGGTCGAGGGCGATGTCGCGGTCGGTGTCGGTCAAATCCTTGATGTGGCCGTACACGCCGGTCAGCCCGTTGGCCATGGCAACGTTCTCGTACAGGCGAATGTTCACGCTGTTACGCACGCGGATGCCGTGGCGACGGTTGCTGATCACCTTGTTGCCCCACAGCAGGTTATCGCCGCTCTCATAGAGGGTGATGCCGTCGGTGTGGTTGCGGTAGATCTCGTTGTCGGCGATCAGGTTGTTGACGCTGTTACGGTCGATCACCAGGCCCGAGAGCTTGTTGTCGAAGCTGCGGTTGTTGAAGATGAAGCTGTCGTTCACTTCCCGGGAAATGATGATGCCGTGCTTCTTCTTCGTGCCGTAGACGGTGTTGTCGGTGATGATCAGGCCGTGTGAACGGTCGTGGGGGTCAATGCCGTAGACGATGTTGTCCTTGTAGGTATTGCCCTTGAGCACAAAGCCGGTGGTTTCGTAGCAGTAGAAGCCGTACCACATGTCCGAGAACTCGGAGTCGACGATCCAGCCCGTCGGTTCAGGACGCTTGAGCACCTTGGCCATGTTCGGCGTGTATTGGGAAATACTCACGCCATACGACTTACTGTTGGCGTAGCCGAAACTGGCCATCTTGCTATTGGCGATGTAGGTCTCGGTGCCGCCCCAGGCCAGCAGGAACGGGCGGAATTCCTTGGGCGACTGGAAGGTCGCCGGGCCGTTGGTCTTCTCGCGCCAGCCGGTGATTCTGGTGTCACGTACGAACAACTGGCCGTCGTTGATCAGGAACGAACCGGCTTCCTGGGACAGGCGCAGCTCTTGAGTCTGCTTGTCGATTTCGAGGATGCCTTTACGGCCCACCACGATCGGCAACTTGGCCAGGAACACCCCCGGCGAGGTTTCGCTGAAGTACTGCTTGGGCACTTTCTTCAGCAGGTCCTTGAGGTTCATGTAGCCGTCGTCGACAAAGATCGCCTGGGGAATGCCGTGCTGGCGCACTACCCATTCGGCCATCTTGTTGTCGCCGCCGATGAAGTCCTTCAGGGCGTCTTCCTGCATCATCCGGCGGATGCTGATTTTGCCTGGCTTGGTACGCACGATCTTTTTCGCGATATTGGCCGCGGTGTAGCCGGACACGTCCGGCAGCGCAGGCTTGGCCATCTCCAGCGGCTCGGTCGGCGGGCTGGAGATGGTGTAGGTCTTGGCCTGTTGCAGCTCTTTGGCGATGGTCGGCGCTTTGTCGGCGAAGGCCGAGGCGCTGGCCAACAGCATGGCCGCGACGAGCAGGCTTTGAGACTTCATTGCGCAGGCTCCCATCAGAACTTCCAGATCACGTCGACAAAGGCGCGATGCATGTACGAGTCGACCTGGCTGCCATAGGCGTCGCCCGGCTTGAACACGCCTGCACGGAAGCGCACCAGGGCCGACGGCTCGTCGATCGACTGGCTGAGCCCGGCCGGCAGCAGGCCTTTCTTGAAGTACTTGGTGACCACCAGGTCCATCTCCTGGCCGAGATCTTTCTTGCCGTCTTCAAGCGGCAGGGACGTGCTGGACAGGATCGCGCCGGTCACGTCATCGGTGTTGTTCTGCACGGCATCGATGCCGTTGCTGCCCACCGGCTTGTTGCCGTCGACGCGCCAGAACTTGTGGTACACCAGGCTTGCGTCATAGTCCTCGCGCAGCTGCCAGGACCCGAACAGGCTCATGGACTGCATGTTGTTCATCTCGCCGCGAAACGCTTCGCCGAAGCGATGGACGCGGGACTGGGTACCGGTCCAGTTCGAACGGTTGCTTTGCAGGCCGTTCTGCTCGTATTCGGCACTGGCGCGGGAGTAGGCGGCGCCCACTTGCCACTGCGGGTCGAGACGCAGGCGCACACCCAGGTCGGTGGCCCAGCCATTCACGGCATCGCTGCGCTTGGCGTTGGCCGGGCGGGTGCCGTCGGCGTTCAAGGCGTTGACCGTGTCGCGGTCGCCCTGCATGCCGGTGACGCTCGCCCAGTAGTTGACGGTGTTGGTGTTGCGCCAGTTGTAGGCGTCGCTGTTGGCTTCGATGCCGAGCCAGGTCAGGTCGCCGTTCTCGCGCTTGTCCAGCGAGTCGGTGGCCACGCCCGGTTCCGGGTAGTCGAGCTTGCCGTCATCATGGGTGTGGTGCGCGCGCAGGCCGATCCACTGGCCTGGCGTCCACTGGTAGGCGGCGTCGGCGTACAGGTGCTGACGGTCCTTGTCCTTGGGCGACAGTTCCTTGAGGTCGGTGCGGTATTCGCTGAAGCGCTCGGCGACGCCGACATTGGCCTTGAGCAAGGTGGTGTCGAAGGTCCAGTTCAGCGCTTCGATATTGGTGTCGCGCCATTGGCCGTCGTCATTGCGCAGGCGTTGGCGACCGAGCTTGAGGATCTCGCCGGGGTAGGGCGTGAAGCCGCCATAGGCGACCCAGAACTCGCGCATCGCCAGGTAGTTCTTCTTGCTCTTGCGGTCGTCATTGCTGGTCTGTTGAGTGGCGTCATCCGAGGACTGTTGCAGGGTGTCCGTCTCGATGATGTCGCTGGAGGTCACGGCCTGGCCCATGGCGTAGGCGCTCCAGTTGCCGCTTTCACCGTAGATCCACGGGCGCAGGTCAAGGCCGATGCCGTTGACGTCGCCGCCTTTCTGGGTGCCCAGGTCGCGGTCATCTTCGGACTGGCCGGTGACTTTGACTTCCAGGCCGAAGTTCTTGGCTTCGGTCAGCGCCGCCAGGGTCGGGCACGACCACAGCAGGGCGAAGGTCAGGCCGATACCGGCCTTGACGAATGGGTTGAGCTTCATAGGGATTCCTCGCCGTCTTCTTCTTGCAGGGCGTGCAATTGCAGCGTGCTTTGGGCCAGGGTGCCGCGCACGGCCAGCTCCTGTTGCACCAGGCGTTGGCCTTCGGCGCGTTGTTCCGGGGTCAGCGGCGCTTCGAGCTGGGTCGCCAGGTCGTTGGCTTCCGGCGTGTCCTGGGCCTTGGCCAACTGGCTGAAGACATAGGCGTTAAGCGGGTCGGGCTTGGTGCCCTTGCCTTGGGAAAACAGCTGGGCAATCGCGAAGTCGGCGCTGTTCTGGCCGTTGCGCGCAGCGGTCAACAGATGGTCCAGGGCCTTTTGCGAATAGACCTTGCCCAGGTAGCCACGGCGGTAGATCTGGCCGAGGTAGTAGTCGGCGGCGACTTCGCGGCCGACGGCTTTCTGGAAGTGTTCTTCGGCGGCCTTGGCGTCAGCCGGGACCCACTTGCCTTCGTAGTAGAGCTTGCCCAGCAACAGTTCGGCGCGGGGCTGGTCGGCGGCGCGGCCGTTGTCGAGGTACTTCATCATCTGGTCGACGTCGCCCAGTTCCGGGAAGTCGTAGAGCAGTTGCGCCAGGCTGACCCAGGAGGCCGGGTAGCCGGGGGCGATTTTTTCCAGCAGGGCCTGGGCGGTTTTTTCGTCGGTCTTGCCCAGGCTTGCATCACCCAGTACACGAGCCACGCTGTCGACCCGTTGGGCGGTGACGGTGCCGCGGCTGTAGCCGGCTTCCATCTGCTTGAGCAGTTCGGCCTGTTTTTCCGGCTCGGCTTTTTTCTGGTAGACCGTGGCCAGCTCGACGTAGCAGATATCGGTGGTGTTCAGCGCCGCCTTGCAGATGCTTTCCACTTCATCCAGGTGCTGGTCGTAGGTGTCCTGGGTGCGATACAGCAGCACCTGGGCGAGACCGGCTTCCGGGTAACCCGAGGCGCGCCATTTGCTGATCTGCTGCTGGGCGTTGATGTTCGGGAAACTGTGCGGGTATTGCAGGTAGAGCATTGCCAGCGGGATCAGGGTGTTGCCTTCGCCATTGGCAAAGGCTTTTTTCAGCAGGCCTTCGGCTTCATGGTGTTCGGCTTCGGTCGCGCCGGGCTTGGCCACCAGCAGGCGGCCCAGGCGTGCCTGGGCACGGGGCGAGGTATCGGCGGCCGCGCGGTACGTCGCTTCGGCCTGCTTGATTTGCTCGGGGTCGCGGGTGCCGACCTGGATATCCGCCAGGCCCACTTGGGCCTCGCTGTAGCCCAAATCCGCGAGCTGCTGGTAGTTCTGCTGGGCAGTGACGGTGTCGCCACGTTTCAGCGCTTCATTGGCCAGGCGTTGGTCGGGCAGGCCGGCGCAACCGGCGAGGCTGACCGCAACAGCCAGCAACGCCACAGTTCCCATGTGGGAGCGGGCTTGCTCGCGAAGGGGCCCTGTCAGTTGATGCATGTGTTGGCTGACACACTGCTTTCGCGAGCAAGCCCGCTCCCACAGGGATTGCGGTGTTTTTGAGAGAGTCATCACAGGCATGTCCTCTGCTTACAGACCGTTGGCCATGGCTTTGTCGATCAGCCAGTTCAGGGACGGGCCGCGATCGCTGGTCACTTCAACCGGGCGACCGGCGTAGGTGCTGTCCAGCGGGGCATCGGGTTTGATCTGCACGCGGATGTCGGAGGACATTTCGCTGCTGTTCAGGCTGGTGCTGCTGACGATGGTGCCGGTGCGTACCTGCTCTTCATCCGCTACCTGGAAGTTCACGCGGGTGCCCGGGCGAACGTCGGCAAACTGGCGATAGGAGAAGCGCGCATCAACGTTGGCCTGGCTGCCGCGTGGCACCAGTTGGAAGATCACGTCGCCCTTGCTGGCGTACTGACCGTCGGCGACCAGTTGCTGGGCCACGACGCAGTCGCACGGGGAGGTGAGGGTGCCGGTCATTTGCTTGCCGAACAGCTCTTCGACCTTGGCCGGTTGCAGCTGGTCTTCGTCCAGATGGCCCTTGAGTACGTCGAGCATGCTGGTGCTGAAGGTTGCCAATGGCGCGCCTTTGGCGGCGACCGCATCGCCTTTGATCAGGCTTTGCACGGTGCCATCGCGGGGCATGGTCACGTTCATCCCGGGCACGCTCACCAGGCCGGAGGTGGCGTGGCTGACGAAGTACATGCCGTACACCGATTTGACCACGAAGCCGAATGCCGCCAGGCCCACCACGAAGATCCCGAGGCTGAAAGTCACCGCCCGCAGGCGGCCACCGACGCTCATGTTGCTGCCGCCGTCCTTGACCTTGCGCGCCTTGGTGAAGTTGTCGCGTTGCAGGGTCGCCAGCACGTCACCCATGGTCACGATGTCACCGGCCAGGTGCGAGGTGATCAGGTGGCGCAGGGTGGAGATGTCTTGTGCATCGAGGTTCTGGAACTGGCAACCGGTGCGGCCGGTCTGGCGGTCGTAGGAGCGAATCTGCAGCTCGACGTCCATCGCCAGGCCCAGGTTGTCGATCACGAACTGCAAGCGACCCTTGTGCACATCGCCGACTTTCAGCGGCTGCTGCGGGGCGTTGAAGGCCAGGCCGCCGGCTGACAGGTCGATCACCCGCACTTCCATCGGTGTTTGATCGGCGCCGAAGAAGCGCAGCTTGGCCGGGATTTTGACCCGGGCGTGTTGGCGCTGGGCTTCGGATTCGTGGACAACGTTGGCGTTTACTGGGCTATTCATGGTGTTTAGTTCCTAGTTAATTCAGGCTTGGCAGGGTCAAACCATCATCAGCAACACGGCGACGAAAATGCTGCCGGCGGAGAAGGTCATGGTCCGAGACGACCAGGTGTTGAACCAACGTTGAAAGCTGGCCAAATCGCGGGTCAGTTTGGTGTCCTGGCGGGTCCAGGACTGTTGATCAAGGCGGAAGAACACGTAGATCTTCACCAGCGCGCCCATGATCTGGTTGTAATAGAGAATCACCGGGTAAGCCGGGCCGATCTTGTGGCCGGAGCACGACAGCAGCAGGGTCAGAATCAGGCGGGTGATGCCGATCCACAGCAGGTAGGCGAGGATGAACGCGCCGCCGTATTTGAAGGTGGCGATGATCGCCACGGTCAGCCCCAGCAGAGAGGTCCACATCGACACGCGTTGATCAAACAGCACGATGCTGGTGAACAGGCCCAGGCGACGCATACCCAGGCCCAGGGCACGTGAGTTCTGGCGCAGGTTGTTGCCGTACCAGCGGAACATCAGTTTGCGGCTGGCCTTGATAAAGCTCTTTTCCGGCGGGTGTTCCACGGTGTGAATCGCGGCATCCGGCACATAAAAGGTGTCGTAGCCCAGGCGCATCAGGCTGAACCAGCTGGACTTGTCGTCACCGGTCAAAAACTTGAAGCGGCCCAGGCGCCAGTGTTGCAGCGAGTCGCTTTCCACATCGGCAATGAAGCCCGGGTCGGTGACCACGTTGGCGCGGAATACCGACATGCGGCCGGTCATGGTCAGCACGCGTTTGGACAGGGCCATGGAGCACATGTTGATGTGGCGCTGGGCGAAGCGCAGCTTGTGCCACTCGCTCATGATGTAGCCGCCGCGCACTTCGCAGAACTCGTTGGTGGTCAGGCCGCCGACATTGCCGAACAGCTGGAACCACGGCACGGTCTTGCGCACTACGCCCTCGGCGAGCACGGTGTCGCCATCGATCACGGCCACTACGGCACGGTCGTCCGGCAGGTGGCGGGAGATGGCGCGAAAACCGAAGGCCAGGCCGTCACGCTTGCCGGTACCGGCGATGCGCACGAAGTCCAGTTTGACGTGGTCGGGCGGGTTCATCCTGGCCCACAGGCTCTTGACCAGCAGCTCATCGGACATTTCCACCAGGGAGCAGACCACGGTGGTAGGGAAGCCACATTCGATGGCCTCGCGGATCACCGAGCTGTAGACCTGGGCCGTGGTCAGCGCGTCGATCCGAAAGCTGGTAACCATCAGGAATACGTGGGACGGGTCTGCTGCCTTGCCCAGCTTGCGCACTTTGCGCCGCAGGTGCGGGTAGACCACGTACAGGAACAGCATGCCGCGAAAGAAATGCGTAGCACCCATCGAGTAGCGCCAGATACCGACGGCGCCAATCAGGAAAATAAAATTCTTCGACTCTGAGTCGAACGTACTCGCCGGCAACAGCAGGGCGAGTCCCATCAGCAGGCTCAGGAAAAACAGCCAGCCGGCAGATTGGAGGAGTACGTGTTTTAACTTGGACATAGGCGTCATTCCGCAGGTGAAGGAGGCTTCAAGCAGCAAGCGCCGGGGATCAGGACGCTTGCCGCTTGAAACTTGCCGTTGCTGTTACCAGCAAATGCCTTCGGTACGGCCGCTCACGCTGGTGGCCTTGGACATGAAGCCCACCAGGTCGACCACTTGCTTGCCGTGGGGGGCGTTGTGCGCCAGGGCACGGAACTTCTCGTCGCGGTTGCCCAGGATGATCACGTCGGAGTTGTTGATCACTTCGTCGAAGTCCGAGTTGAGCAGGGACGACACGTGAGGGATCTTGCCTTCGATGTAGTCCTTGTTGGCGCCGTGCACGCGAGCGTATTCGACGTTGCTGTCGTAGATGCTCAGGTCGAAACCCTTGCCGATCAGCATCTCTGCCAGTTCCACCAGCGGGCTTTCGCGCAGGTCATCGGTGCCGGCCTTGAAGCTCAGGCCCAGCAGGGCGACTTTGCGTTTGTCGTGGCTGGAAACGATGTCGAAAGCGTTTTGCACCTGGGACTCGTTGCTGCGCATCAGCGAGTTGAGCAGCGGCGCATCCACGTCCAGAGAGCCTGCGCGGTATGTCAGGGCGCGCACGTCCTTGGGCAGGCAGGAACCGCCGAAGGCAAAGCCCGGGCGCATGTAGTACTGGGACAGGTTGAGGGTCTTGTCCTGGCAGACCACTTCCATCACTTCGCGACCGTCGACACCTACCGCCTTGGCGATGTTGCCGATCTCGTTGGCGAAGGTCACTTTGGTCGCATGCCAGACGTTGCAGGTGTACTTGATCATCTCGGCGACGGCGATGTCCTTGCGGATGATCGGCGCGTCGAGTTCTTCGTACAGCGACTGCAGAACATCGCCGGAAGCGGTGTCGAATTCACCGATGACGGTCATCGGCGGCAGGTCGTAGTCGGCGATGGCGGTGCTTTCACGCAGGAACTCAGGGTTTACGGCGACGCCGAAGTCGACGCCGGCTTTCTTGCCCGAGCAGTCTTCGAGAATCGGAATCACCACATTGGCCACGGTACCTGGCAGCACGGTGCTGCGGACCACGATGGTGTGACGGGAGGTCTTGTCACGCAGGACAAAACCGATCTCGCGGCACACCGATTCGATGTAGTTGAGTTCCAGGTCGCCGTTCTTCTTGCTCGGCGTGCCGACGCAAATCATCGACAGGTCGGTATCACGGATTGCCTCGGCGAAATTGGTGGTGCCGCGCAGTCGGCCGGTTTGAACGCCCTGGCTTAACAGCTCGCCCAGACCCGGTTCAACGATGGGGGATTTACCCGCGTTGATCAGGTCGATCTTTTCCTTGGAGATGTCTACGCCAACGACCTCATGGCCCCGTGCAGACAGGCAACCGGCACATACCGCGCCGACGTAACCCAAACCAAATATGCTGATGCGCATCGCATTTACCTCATTGTTAATCGTGCCACTAGATGGCCGGAGTTCATGTTTTGAAGCGTCACCCAGGCACTGGGAAGTGCGACGAATAAACGTCGGTATATCCAGTGCAGGCATACTAAAAGTCGAGTGACTAACTAATGCACTCAAGTTGTGCGCAACTTGGCCTTATTGTTGGGGCTTGCCCTGAAATGCAGCCAGCCTTCCTGGGGAAGGGCCTGGCGCCAGTGCCGCAAGGCGTTGACAGGGGCTTTGAGCCCTTATATATCAACGGCTTGGGTTGTCTCACTGACCCATACAGGTGAGCTCAGCCTTGGCCTTGTCGGAGAAAGTAGTGAAACCTTTGCGTCCGCCTTCAACTAATCAGTTGATGATTTGACCATTGAGTCAAAGTTATATGACAACTTTGCTACTTCCCTTGGTCGCCACGTAAGTCATCTCTTACATCTTCAGAGATAATCGTTACCGGTGGTATGAGCGGTGCTTTAGGACATAGTTCCTGTCCACTCATCCTGTTTCCGGAAATTTCTTGAAATATTAGGAAAGATGGCACTAGTACTATTCTGATAGCACTTGCTATTTAGGCCAGTAGTTGCGGGGAGTTGCGAGCGGTGAATAGTTTTGTGCCACTACTGTTTTAAAAAAGTGGTGCCACTACGAAAAAAATTGACGAATGTCGAGTGAAATAAATGTTAGGGAATCTGAAGAATTATTTTTGACGCCAAATAAATGACGAATTTGGAATTGGATGCAAACAAAATGTGGGAGCGGGCT
>NZ_JACARZ010000162.1:0-354 GCF_013386315.1 Pseudomonas sp. P7779
GCTGATGCTGATGCTGATGCCGACGCCGACGCTGATGCCGATGCGGACGCTGATGCGGACGCTGATGCGGATGCGGACGCTGATGCGGACGCTGATGCGGATGCGGACGCTGATGCGGATGCCGACGCTGATGCTGATGCGGACGCCGATGCTGACGCGGATGCTGATGCTGATGCTGATGCTGATGCTGATGCCGACGCCGACGCCGATGCGGACGCTGATGCGGATGCTGATGCGGATGCGGATGCGGATGCCGACGCCGATGCTGATGCTGATGCTGATGCTGATGCCGACGCCGACGCCGATGCGGACGCTGACGCTGACGCTGACGCTGATGCGGATGCGGATGCGGAT
>NZ_JACARZ010000163.1:0-6417 GCF_013386315.1 Pseudomonas sp. P7779
CGCTGTAAGAGCGGAACCATAGGTGGCCGTTACCGAAGAAACGGATATACCCCCCCCATCTCAAGACCCCACCAAAGGCAACGAAAAACTGAACACCGCCCCACACGGCTCCAGATTCTGCGCCCAGATATCCCCCTGATGCCGACCAATGATGTTCTTGCACAACGCCAGCCCAATCCCGTTACCACCCACCTTCGACGAAAAGAACCCGTCAAAGATTTTCTCCCGCGCCACGGCCTGAATCCCGCGCCCACAATCCTCGACACTCAGCCGCGCCACGTTTCCATCCCGGCAGGCATGCAACCGCAGCACCCGACGCTCCACGGGCAGCTCACTCATCTCTTCAATGGCATTGAACGCCAGGTTCAGAATCACCTGCCCAATCAGCACCCTCTCGCACTGCACCATCAGCGGTTGCGCGCTCGGGACGATCTCCAGCCGCACCTGACTCGGCTCGGCCCGCAGGCTGATGAAATATCGGGTTTCCTGCAGCAACTCATTGAGGTCCACCCACTCCGCGCTCTGCTCCAGCTTGACCACATAATCACGCACACTCTTGATGATCGTTGACGCATGCTCGACCTGCCGCACGGCACTTTGCAGCCCCCAGTTCACCCCCTGGTCGGCACTGTGGGTATCGCCCAGACGAATCAAAACCCCCTCGATAAAGTTGCGCGTGGCCGCCAGTGGCTGGCTCAACTCATGAGCAATCGCCACCGCCATCTCGCCCATGGCGTTGTATCGGGCCAGGTATTCAAGCTGCTGTTCACTGACACGCCGGGCTTCCTCGGCGCGGATCAGGTCCCGCTTCACCTTGTCTTCCCGGGAAATATCACGGAACTGCACCATCAGCACGTCGCGCCCGTCCAGGTGCACCAGCGTCGCGACCGCTTCCGAAAGAATCTCCACCCCGGCCTTGGAGCGATAACACCACTCGATGGTGCGCTGGCCACTGCGGGCCGCGCGCTCAAGCCAACGCAGGCCGATGGAGCGCTTGTACTTCGGTGCGTCCCGGGTCATGTCCGGGGCCTTGAGCGGGATCAGTTCTTCCAGGGTAAACCCCAGCGCCGACAGCGCCGCGGTGTTGGCCCAGAGGATGTCCTTGCTCTGCGCATCGTGAAGGATGGTGCAGATCGGCATGGCTTCGATCAGGGTGTGGAAATCATTGTTATTGGGTAGGTACATCGCGTAGCCCTTGGCGGTGGAGGGGACGACTACGGTGGCAAGTTATACCGGTTTGCATCCGGGGGCACGCTCAGAAGTAATCGGGGGCGCACTAGGGGATTTCTTTAGCCGGTGGGCTGCACGCCCCAATAGTTGACGGTGGTCGGGCTTTTTACACTGGACCTATCAACGCCCGACACGGCGTCCATAACAACTACAACGGAGAAAGCCCATGCTGCGTTCGGCCCTCGTGCAACCAGACGCTTTACCCGACGTGCAGCCCGCGCTGTTCCAGCAGGTGCTCGATGAAGTGCGCCAGCGCCGCGACGAGTTCGACGCCGGCTCCCACGTGCCACGAGACATGATCGAACGCTTCAAGCAGGTGGGCATCTACCGGGCGGCCACGCCCCGTTGTTTCGGCGGCGATGCCCTGGCCCCCGCAACGTTCTTGCAGATGATCGAGCGCATATCCGAAGCCGATGGCTCCGCCGGCTGGGTCGCCAGCTTCGGCAGCGCCGGCGTCTATCTTGCGGCCTTGCCCCAGGACACCCTCGCCGAACTGTATGCCGACAGCCCCGATCTGGTGTTTGCCGGTGGCCTGTTCCCGTTGCAGCCGGCAGAAACCGTCGAGGGCGGCTGGCAGGTCAACGGCACCTGGAAGTTTGCCAGCGGCTGCAAAGGCGCCGACCTGCTGGGCGTGGGCATCGGTGCGGCGGGCGGCAAGCCACGCACTGCCGTGTTCAAGCCCGGCCAGGTTGAAATCATCGAAAACTGGGACGTGGTCGGCCTCAAGGGCACCGGCAGCCATGACCTGCGAGTTACCGACCAATACATCGACGAGCGCTGGACCTTCATCCGTGGCGGCGCCGCCACCATCGACGAGCCGCTGTTTCGTTATCCCTCGATTGCCTACGCCGCACAGGTGCTGGCGGTGGTCAACCTCGGCCTGGCCCGCGCGGCCCTCGATGAAATCAGCGCCATGGCCAGCGGCAGCGGCATCACCGGCGCACCGAAGCTGGCGGACCGCGCCTACGTGCGCATCGAAATCGCCAAGGCCGAAGCCCGGCTGAGCGCCGCTCGGGGCTTTTTCTACGGCGCCACCGAACAAGTGTGGAACTCGATCCTCGCCGGCAACCCGGTCACGGCCGAGCAAACCAGCTTGCTGCGCCTGACCGCCATTCACGTGTCCCAGGCCGGCGCCGCCGTGGTGCAGAGCGCCTACAGCCTGGCGGGCACCACCGCGATCTACCTGCGCCACCCGCTGCAACGCTACCTGCGCGACGCCATGGTGGTGACCCAGCACGCCTTCCTCAGCGAAGGCCTGTACGACGGCGCGGGCTCGGTGTTCCTCGGCGTTCCTCCATTTCCTGGCTACATCTGACTTTCAAGGATCAACCCATGTCCCAAGCCACTCAAGAACCGCTGCGCGTCGTCTTCTGCATCGGCATCACCCAGAACTTTTTCGACCTGCCTACCGGCGAAGGCCTGAGCGTGTGGAAAGGCTTCAGCCAGATGATGGGCGACCTCGGCGCCATGCCGGGCATCAACGTGCTGGGGGCGATGGATGACGACCGCTTGATGGTCGGCCCGTCGACCACCTCGCCGTGGACCGTCTATATCATGGCCGACGTCGACTGCCACCAGTCGGTGATCGACGCCTGCAACCTGTTCCGTACCACGCCGGTGGGTGAATACAGCCTGTGGCGCTACGCCAAGGTCGAAGCACGGATCGGCCGCCCGCTGACCATTCCCGAAGCGGCCAGGGTGTGAGCCATGGACCTGTTGCAGCGTGTTGAAACCCTTGAAGGGGAGAGCCAGGTAAGGCGCTTGATGGCGCGCTACATGGACCTGTGCGACGTGCCCCGGGCGGCGACCAACGTTCGCGAGTTGGCCGAGTTGTTCACCGTGGATGCGGTGTGGGAAGGCATTGGCACAAGTACCGCGCAGACCTTCGGCCAGCATCGGGGGCGCGACGCGGTGGCGGCGTTTGTCGGCAGCTACCTGCCACCGTCGGAACACTTTGCGCTGAACCTGCATTACCTCACCAGTGAGTCGATCCAGGTAGACGGCAGCGCGGCTGCAGGGCAGTGGATCATGCAACAGATTTCCACCTACGCCGACCAGCGCAGCGAGTTGTTCGGCACGCGGCTGACCATCGATTTTCGCCGTGTCGACGGCACCTGGCTGATCGCGCATTTCCGTACGCAGCGCCTGTTCAATAGCATGTTGGGGGTGAACCCATGAGTACCTTCGTCAGCGAATTTTTACTCGGTGGCAGCGGCCGACGCGTGGCCATCAAGGATTCCATCGACATCGCCGGGTATCCGACCCGCTCGGGCAGTCGTGCCTTTGCCGATGCTCCGCCGGCGACGCGGCATGCGCACGTGGTGCAGGCGGTCCTGGATGCCGGCTGGCAGATCGTCGGCAAGACCAGCCTGCATGAACTGGCATTTGGCGTCACCGGCATCAACGACTGGAGCGGTACGCCCGTCAATCCCCAGGCGCCAGACCGCGTGCCGGGCGGCTCCTCCAGCGGTTCGGCCGCGGCGGTTGCGGCGGGCCTGGCGGATATCGCCATTGGTACCGACACCGGCGGCTCGGTGCGGGTGCCGGCGGCGTGCTGCGGGATTGCCGGGTTGAAACCGACCTATGGCCGAGTCAGCCGCATTGGCGCGCAACCGGCGGTATCCAGCCTCGATTGCGTCGGGCCGTTTGCCGCGAACATGCAGGACCTGATTGCCGCGATGCAGGTGATTTGCCCGGGTTTCCAGGCACAGGCGGCGCCGTCCGGCAGCGTGCCGGTGGGCTTTCTGGATGTGGCCTGTGAGCCATGGCTGAAGGCGAGCCTGATGGCTGCCGTCGACGCGGCCGGCTGGCGTCAGCAGCGTCTGCATCTGGACGACTTTGACACGGCGTTCGGCGCCGGCCTTACGGTGATTAACGTCGAAAACTGGGCAGCCTTCGGTCACCTCACCGGCAAGGGCCTGATCGGTGCGGATGTCGAACAACGCTTGTTGGCTGCCAGCCGCACCAGCGCTGCTGATTTGGCCGCAGCCGAAGTCGTGCGCACCCGCTTCAGTCATCAGGTGGACGCCGCGCTCGAAGAATTCTCCGTGTTGCTGCTGCCGACGATGCCGGATCTGCCGCCGACCCTGGCCGAAGCCCGCAACGGCAGCCAGGCCGTGGCCCGCATGACGCCATTGGTGCGGCCATTCAACCTCAGCGGCCACCCGGCGCTGACGGTGCCGGTGACCCTGGCCGACAGCGGGCTGAAGGTGGGGCTGCAGATTGTCGGCCGCAAGGGCCAGGACGAATGGGTGTGTGCCCTCGGCGCACAACTGCAACAGAGCATCACGGCTCGCCAATAAGAACAACGCCTTGAGGAGGGCTCCATGAGTACCCATGAATACCGGCTGATTGCCAAATCAAAGAGCCTCGACGAGTTGGTCAAGCACGATCGTGTCGACGTCTCGCTGTACAACGACCCGGCGTTGTTCGAGGCCGAACTGGAAAAGATCTTCTACCGCACCTGGGTCTGGGTCGCCCATGAAAGCGAAGTGCGCAACAGCGGCGACTTCAAGACCGCGACCATTGGCCGGCGCCCGGTGATTGTGGTGCGCGACAAGAAAGGCGCGATCAACGTGCTGGAAAACCGCTGCCGCCACCGTGGCGCCACGGTTTGCGAGAAGCACAAGGGCAACGCCAGCGGCTTCACCTGCCCGTATCACAGCTGGTCCTATGGTTTGGACGGCAAGCTGCGGGCGCTGCCTTACCCGGACGGCTACGAAGGCATCCTGGAAAAGTCCGAGTTACCCCTGACCAGCCTGCGGGTGGACAGCTACGCCGGGATGGTATTCGCCAGCTACAACGACGATATCGAACCGTTGGCCGACTTTCTCGGCGGCGCCAAACACTGGATGGACCTGTTCATGAAGCAGGGCGCCGGCTACCCGATCAAGACCCAGGGCGAACACAAGTTCAGCTTCAAGGGCAACTGGAAGATCCAGCTGGAAAACACCACCGACGGCTACCACTTCCCGATTGTGCACAAGTCGTTCATGTCGTCGGTGGACGCCGAGACCTCGGAAATGCTCTCGTTCATGACCGACGAGCAGGCCGTCACCCATTCCCTGGGCAATGGCCACAGTGTGATGGTGATGGTGCCCGAGCATGTCGACCTGGACCACGACGACGGTACCGAGCAATTGCAGGAGCGTTTCGCCCACGTCACCGAAGAACTGTCGAAAACCATGGAGCCGGCCCAGGTGCGACGCATCGTGCGCTCGCTGCACGGTGCCGGGTTCAACCTCAACCTGTTTCCCAATGTCGCCATGTCGATGTCGTTCTTCCGGGTGCTGCGCCCGGTGTCGGTCACCGAGACCGAAATCCGCCACGTCGCCCTGGGCATGGAGGGCGGCCCACAGGTTGCCAACCGCGAGCGCCTGCGCATCCACGAACACTTCCAGGGCCCGTTCGGCTTTGGCAGCCCCGACGACGCCGAGGCCTGGGACCGGGTGCAACGCGGCTCGTATGCCGGCGTGGATGCGCCGATCCTGGTCAACCGTGGCCTGAACCGCGAAGTGCTGGCCGACAACGGCGACAAGGTATCCCACGCCACTGATGAAGGCGGCATGCGCGGGGCCTATGACATGTGGAAAAGGATGATGAGCCAATGAACACCCTGACTGGTTTTACCGCACCGCTGGCCCAGGCCATCGAATTCATCTGGCGTGAAGCCCAACTGCTGGACCACAAGGACTACGTGCAATGGGCCGCGTTGTGGAGCGAGAGCGGGCGCTACGTCGTGCCGATCGACCCGGACACCGAGGCTTTTGAAGCCAACCTCAACTATGCCTATGACGATGCGCGCATGCGTGACCTGCGCATCGAACGGCTGACTGCGGGGTATTCACCGTCGGCGGTGGATGCGGCGAAAACCGTGCGCAGTGTGTCGCGATTCACCCTGGTGGAAGCGGCGGGCGAGGTGGTGGAGGTTAACTGTGCGCAGCTGCTGTACGCCTACAAGCGCGGAGTACACACGCCGTTCGTGGCCGACCTGAATTACCGCATCCGGTTCAGCGCCGGGGTCGCGACCCTGGAGCGCAAGGTGGTGCGGCTGATCAATTCCACCGACAGCCTGAGTGCACTCGGCTTTCTGTTGTAAGCACGATTCAAACAACGACACAAAACCAATGTGGGAGCGGGCTTGCTCGCGAATGCGGTGGATCAGTCGCCACATGCATTGACTGACAC
>NZ_JACARZ010000164.1:0-5578 GCF_013386315.1 Pseudomonas sp. P7779
GGTGCCGAGTGGTGGGGCAAGAGCCTTTTGGTTACTTTTGGGCTCCTTTCAAAAGTGACCCGCTGTAAGAGCGGAACCAATACAAGCCATCCCCCAAAAACGGATATGCCCCCAAAAAGAAGCATCACCCATTAGCCAGCTCTTCCAGATGATCCATCAACTCCTGCGGCTTAAGCACCAACACATCACTGTCCACCGCATCCAGCACCACCTCCGCCGTATTCCCGATCAACGCCCCGGAAATCCCGGTGCGCGCCACCGTACCAATGATGGTCACCGCCGCCTGCCACTTGTGCGCCGCGTGAGGAATCAACACATCCGCCGGCCCTTCCTCGATATGCAGATGAGTGTCGTCAATATCAAACTCCGCCTGGAACGCCTTGCACTGCTCACGATAGCGTGCCTCGATCGTCTCCTTGAGCTGAAATACCGGATCCGCCGCCGACAGCATCGGCGACGGATGCGCACTGATCACATGCAACTGCGCCTTCGCCAAACTCGCGATATCAAAACCATGATCAATGATCGAGTTATGCAGCGCCTGGTGCTCCGCATCAGAGTTCCCCACATCAATCGCCGCCAGAATCACCCCGCCAGCCCAAGGCCTGGACGTCTTCACCAGCAGCACCGGAGTCGGGCAGTAACGCATCAACTTCCAGTCGGCAGGCGTCAACAGCGCCTTTTTCAGCGGGCTGTCAGCGAAATGCTGCTTGACCACCAACCCACAACCCTCTGCCTGCTGCACGTCGATGATGGTTTCATGCAGGCTGTCATTCCACGCCTGTTCGGTGGTGACGCTGTAGCCATCCTCCTGCAAACCGGCCTTCAGCAGGCTCAACATCGCAGAATGCTCGTGCTTCTTGTCACACACCAACAAATGCAAATGTGCCCCGGTGACGCCGGCAATCAGCTTGGCGCGCTTGAGGGCCAGGCTTTCCGAATGCTCAGGCTCGATGACCACCAGGATGCTGCGTATGGCTTGCATGGTCGGATTCTCCAAAAAAGGGTGGGCGTGGAACAACTATAGTTGCTGCCCGGCACACGTCATGTTGATGCACATCAAGCCCGGTAGCTGGCGGTCTGCGGCGCGGTCGGTATAATCGCCGGCCTTTTGTGAATCTTTGCCCGTGAGCCCGATGAACCTGCCAGAAATCCACGAATTCCTCGGTTGCCGCACCCCCGACGGCTGGGTCCAGGCCGCGTTGGCCGACCAGGAAACCCTGCTGATCGACCACAAGAACTGTGAATTCAAGGCCGCCAGCACCGCCTTGAGCCTGATCGCCAAGTACCATTCCCACGTCGACCTGATCAACCTGATGTCACGCCTGGCACGGGAAGAACTGGTGCACCATGAGCAAGTCATGCGCCTGATGAAGAAGCGCAAGATCGAGCTGCGCCAGCTGTCCGCCGGCCGCTACGCTTCGGGTTTGCGCAAGGTGGTGCGCAGCCATGAACCGGTCAAACTGGTGGATACCCTGGTGGTCGGCGCGTTTATCGAAGCCCGCAGTTGCGAGCGTTTCGAAGCACTGGTGCCGCATTTGGACGAAGAACTCGGCAAGTTCTATTTCGGCCTGCTGAAAAGCGAGGCCCGGCATTTCCAGGGTTACCTGAAACTGGCTTACCAGTACGGCGACGCCAAGGACATCGCCCAGGTCATCGACCGTGTACGCGCCGCCGAGCAGGAACTGATCGAGTCACCGGACGTCGAGTTCCGCTTTCACAGCGGCGTGCCAGCCTGACGCAACCGCTGCACCGAGCAACGCGGTGATCCCGGCGAGTATCAGGATCACCGCCTGTGTCCCCAGCGGCGCCGCCAGCAGTGCGATCAGCAAACCGGCCAGCGGCTGCGAGAGGTTGTTGAGCAAGGTCAGCACGCCCACCGTCTTGCCAAAGTCCCGGGCCGGGATTACCCGTTGTCGGACGCTGCGGATGTACACGTTGAACATCTTGTCGAAACCGGTCAGCAGCAGGAAACCCACGGCGTAAGCCCACACATTCGGGCTGATGGCCGTGATCAACGCTCCCACGGCAATCATCGAATACGACAAACCGCCCAGCACCTTGAGCGGCAGGGAAGCGCGCGCCAGGAAAAACAGGATGGCGATGGTCACCAGCGCGCCGGCCGCCTGCAACCCGGCGTAGGTGTCCTTGCCGGCGGCGTATTGGCCAATGACCATCGCGGCGGAAGTGGCGAGGGTGACGCCGATGATCAGGTTCACACCCACCGCCAGGGCGATAATCCTTTTCAGCTCCGGCAGGTCGCGGATATGCCCGAAGGCAACGCGCAACGGTTGCAGCCAGATGTCGTTGTGCTGCTCGAAAGTTTCAAGATTGACCGTGGTGTGGCGTTGCCAGATGCGCATCGCCAGGTCCGCCAGCAGGAACAGCCCGGCAACCCCCAGCACGACCCAGTGCCAGGCCCAGACGCCCAACATCAGCGCCGCCACCAGCGGGCCCAGCACCAGCCCGGTCTGGTCGGCAATCTGCGAGTAGGACAAGGTCTTGGCGTAGGTGTAATGCTTGAAGATATGCGGCAGCAGCACCTCCCGGGCCATGATGCCCTGGGTGGTCAACACGCCGCACAGCGCCGAAAGCATGACAATCCAGTAAATCCCGTCGAACATTCCATACAGCAGCACCGCCGCCACACACGCCAGCGCCCGGTACACCTGGCTGATATGCAGGACGCGCACGGCGGGATATTTGTCGCACAACGCCCCGCACACCGGGAACGACAGGTAACGCGGCAAGGATTCGACAAAAAACGCCAGGCCCGCCCACGACACACTGTTAGTGGTCTGGAACACGATCAACGGCACGATGAACAACAGAATCTGGTCGGCCAGGCGTGACAGAAACAGTGAAATGAAGAAAGCCAGGTAATCCTTGCGCATCGTGTGCTCGTGTCCTTGAGTCAAATCGTCGTCAGTAGCCTGAGCCGGATGTATCCGTGAGATTGTGGCGCTCATCGCCCTTGAGCGGCGGGTTGAATACGCTGACCAGCACCAGGTCCTGATCCTTTCCGCCCCTTAGATAATGGCAGTCGTGTTGGTCCAGCGCATAAATATCACCGGGGCGGATCGGGTAGACGTTACCGTCCATATCTTCGACTTCACCCTCACCGGCGATGCAGTAGCAAGCCTCCAGATGATTACGGTATTGCAGCAGTGACTCGGTGCCGGCACGCACGACGGTGTGGCAGACGGTATAACCCATCCCGTCCTTTTCCGTCAGCAACCGATGGCTGGTGCCAGCGCCCCATTCGACAAAGTGCGCGGTGTTTTCTATGTCTGATTTGTGACGAACGAACATGGTTTTCTCCCGCTATGTAGGTAGAGGGCCATGATTCTCTTGTGTTTGTGGTGTTGTCATCAGCGACACTTCCGAAAAGCGTGTGGGGCGCATCTGGCGGACGGTACCGAGTTAAAGACTGCGGTGAAACTGTTAAAAACTCTTAAAAGCATGAAGCTTCGTCGGCCAGTGATGGCCAGCTGCTTTAGTCTGCCGGCTTGCCACCTATAATGCGCACACTTCAATCCGCGCGTGCACTGGAAATTTATGGATAACTTGGGTCTCGGCAAGGTCTTGCTCGTGGAGGACGATGAGAAGCTGGCAGGGCTGATCGCCCATTTCCTGTCCCAGCATGGCTTCGAGGTGCTGGCCGTGCACCGCGGCGATCTGGCGCTGGCGGCGTTCCTGGAGTTCAAGCCGAAGATCGTCGTGCTCGACCTGATGCTGCCCGGCCAGAGCGGCCTGCATGTGTGCCGTGAAATTCGCAACGTGTCCGACACGCCCATCGTGATCCTCACCGCCAAGGAAGACGACCTCGACCACATCCTCGGCCTGGAGTCCGGCGCCGATGATTATGTGATCAAGCCGATCAAGCCGCCTGTGCTGCTGGCTCGCCTGCGCGCCCTGCAACGTCGCCAGGCGCCGGAACCCACGGTGCGCGGCGCCCTTGAGTTCGGCCGCCTGGCCATCGACCGCAGTTGCCGTGTGGTGAGCCTGGGCGGGGAGAAGATCGACCTGACCACCATGGAATTCGAACTGCTGTGGTTGCTGGCCAGCGCCGCCGGGAAAATCCTCTCCCGCGATGACATTCTCAACCGCATGCGCGGTATTGCCTTTGACGGGCTCAACCGCAGCGTCGACGTGTACATCAGCAAGCTGCGCGGCAAGCTCAATGACAACCCCCGGGAACCGGTGTGCATCAAGACCATCTGGGGCAAGGGCTACCTGTTCAATCCGTTCGCCTGGGAGGTCTAGATGTTAAGGCTGTTTCTGCGTCTGTATATCATCCTGGCCATTGGCTTGGCCGGGGCGATCTGGCTGGTGAACTACACCTTCGATGAGCTGTTGCCGGAGGCCAACGAAACCTACAACCGCGAAGCCCTGCGCGGCCCGGCGTATGGGGTGGTGGAACAATTGCGGCCGGTGACGGGGGAAGCGCGCGCCGCCCGCCTGGCCGAGTTGCAACCGCACTATGGGTTGCGCCTGGCGCTGGTGCAGCGGGACAGGCTGAAACTTACCGAGCGTGAACAGCAACTGCTGGCCAGTGGCGAGTTGGTGGTGCGTGGGGATTTCATGGAGTTCATCTCCAACATCGACGGCGGCCACCAACTGCTGGAAATCAAACTGCCGGAAGAGCCCAAGTGGCTGTACATGTGGGCCTATGGCTTTCTCGGCCTGTGCCTGGCGATTGTCCTGTACTTCTGGGTTCGGCCCCATTGGCGTGACCTGGAGCATATCCGCCTGGCCGCGCAACGTTTCGGTGACAACGATCTCGGCTCGCGCATCCTGCTGCCGCGCCGTTCTACCGTGCGCGAGCTGGCGGGGCACTTCAACCAGATGGCCGAGCGCATTGAAAGCCTGATCGCCAACCAGCGCGAGTTGACCAACGCCGTGTCTCACGAGCTGCGTACGCCGATTGCGCGGCTGTCGTTTGAGCTCGACCAGCTCAAGCAACAGGCCGATCCACGGGAGAGCCGCGCACTGATCGCCGACATGTATGCCGACCTCGGCGAGCTGGAAGAAATGGTCTCGGAACTGTTGACCTACGCCAGCCTGGAACGCGGCGCCACGCAGATCACCCGGGAAAGCATCGAGGCCCACAGCTGGCTCGACAGTGTGATCGGCAGCGTCGCCCTGGAGGCCGAGGCGGCAGGCGTGCAGTTGCTGCTGCGCACCTGTGAAGTCGATTACATCCGTATCGAGCCGCGCTTTATGGCACGGGCGGTGATCAACCTGTTGCGCAATGCAATTCGCTACGCCGACCGGCGTGTGGAAGTGTCGCTGGTGAAGTTTGGCACCGGCTATGAAGTACGGGTCAATGACGACGGGCCCGGTGTGCCGGTGGAAGGGCGAGGGAAGATTTTCGAGCCGTTCCTGCGCCTGGACGCCAGCCGTGACCGCCGCACCGGTGGCTTCGGCCTCGGCCTGGCGCTGGTGCGGCGGGTGTGCCAATGGCATGGCGGGCAGGTTGAAGTGCTGGATTCGGAGTGGGGCGGGGCATCGTTTCGGATGACCTGGGCGTATGCCGAGTAATCATCCAGGAGCCATGGAGATCAAATGTGGGAGC
>NZ_JACARZ010000165.1:0-650 GCF_013386315.1 Pseudomonas sp. P7779
GGGCCCACCAGGTCGGTGTTGGGCCCGAACTCCATGGGGTTCTCGCCGCCACCGATTTCCAGGTCGCCACCCATGCCGGCGGTGAGGTTGACGATGATGTCGACGTCCGCCTCGCGGATGCGCTCCATCACTTCGCGGTACAGCGCCACGTCGCGGCTGAACTTGCCGGTCTCGGGGTCACGTACGTGGCAATGCACCACGGTGGCACCGGCCTTGGCTGCTTCCACCGCCGCGGCAGCGATTTGTTTCGGAGTGACCGGCACGTGAGGGCTTCTGGCGGTCGTGTCGCCAGCACCGGTGAGTGCGCAGGTGATGATGACGTCGTGGTTCATGAGGCAGGTTCCTTACAGGCGTGATTTTCAGGCGTAGTCATACCGTTCGCAGCCGGGAGCGGCTGCGAAACGGTGATTCAAGACAGGTTATTTGCTGGTCAATTGCAGGTTGGCTGCGGCGGGTTTGCCGTCGAAGGTGGTCACGCCTTCCAGCCAGCGCTGCTGGTCTTGCGGGTGATCCTTGAGCCATTGCCTGGCCGACTCGAAAGCGTCCTTGTGATCCAGCAGCGGCTGCATCATTCGGCTCTCGTCGGCGGCGGTGAAGGTCAGGTTGCTGAGCAACTTGTGCACGTTGGGGCCTGTCTCGAATACACATCT
>NZ_JACARZ010000166.1:0-2084 GCF_013386315.1 Pseudomonas sp. P7779
TTGCCGTCGAAGGTGGTCACGCCTTCCAGCCAGCGCTGCTGGTCTTGCGGGTGATCCTTGAGCCATTGCCTGGCCGACTCGAAAGCGTCCTTGTGATCCAGCAGCGGCTGCATCATTCGGCTCTCGTCGGCGGCGGTGAAGGTCAGGTTGCTGAGCAACTTGTGCACGTTGGGGCATTGCTCGGCGTAGGTCGGCGAGGTGACGGACCACACGGTGGCCATGCCTTCGTTCGGGCCCAGCGCGTCATCACTGCCGGTGAGGTAAGTCATCGCCACGTTGACGTTCATCGGGTGCGGCGCCCAGCCGAAGAACACCACGGCCTCCTTGCGGCGCACGGCGCGGTCGACGGCGGCGAGCATGCCGGCCTCGCTGGATTCCACCAGTTGGAACTTGCCCAGGCCAAACTGATTCTTGGCGATCATCGCCTTGATCTGGGTGTTGGCGCCCGAGCCCGGTTCAATGCCGTAGATCTTGCCGCCCAGTTCTTTTTCAAACCTGGCGATGTCGGCGAAGGTCTTCAGGCCCTTGTCGGCCAGGTAAGTCGGCACCGCCAGGGTCGCGCGGGCGTCTTCCAGGGACGGCTTGTCGAGCACCTTGACCTGCTTGGCGTCGACAAACGGGGTGATGGTCTGGGTCATCAGCGGGTTCCAGTAGCCCAGGAACATGTCCAGGCGCTGGTCGCGAATACCGGCAAAGATGATTTGCTGGGACGCGCTGGTCTGTTTGGTCTTGTAGCCGAGGCCGTCGAGCAACACTTGAGTCATGGCACTGGTGGCGATTACGTCGGTCCAGTTCACCACGCCCATGCGCACGTTCTGGCAAGAAGCCGCATCGGCTGCCATGACGTTGGTGCTCAAAATGGCGCTGGCGCTGAGTGCGAGCACACAGCGGCTGATCAGTCGGTTCATGGTGGTTCCCTCGGCAGGTTGTTATTGTGGGTTCCGGCGTCTTTGTGCACCGTGCAGCCAAGTTACGCAGCTTGGTCCCCGACAAAACGCACGGCGGCGACCAGCTCTTGCACTGCAGCGACCTGCCCCCTTGAATGACCGATTGAACTGGCGTATCACAGTGACCACGCTGTCCGTCCTACGAGAGCGCTCCATGTCCCAGGATTTCTACTTTCTGCTGATGCCGGGCTTCTCCGCCATCGGCTTTATCTCCGCGATCGAACCTTTACGTGTCGCCAATCGTTTTCGCGGCGAGCTGTACCGCTGGCACGTCTTGAGCGCCGACGGCGGCGCGGTGCTGGCGAGCAATGGCATGTCGGTCAACGCCGACGCCGCGCTGGAGCCGCTGAAGAAAGGCTCGACCTTACTGGTGGTGGCCGGCTTCGAACCGCTGAAGTTCGCCACGCCCGCACTGGAACACTGGCTGCGTCGCCTTGACCACGACGGCGTGACCCTGGGCGCCATCGACACTGGCGCCTGCGTACTCGCCGAAGCCGGCCTGCTCGACGGCCACCGCCTGACCCTGCACTGGGAAGCCATCGACGCCTTCAAGGAATCTTATCCACAGCTGACGGTAACCCAGGAGCTGTTCGAGATCGACCGCCGGCGCATCACCTCGGCGGGCGGCACCGCGTCCATCGACCTGATGCTCGACCTGATCAGCCAGGCTCACGGGCCAGAGTTGGCGATCCAGGTGTCCGAGCAATTCGTGCTCGGCCGCATCCGCCCGCGCAAAGACCACCAACGCATGCAGATCGCCACGCGCTACGGCATCAACAACAAGAAGTTGGTGCAGGTGATTGGGGAGATGGAACAGCACACGGAACCGCCGTTGAGCACACTGGCGCTGGCGGAGGCGATCAAGGTCACGCGGCGGCAGTTGGAGCGCTTGTTTCGGCTGCACCTGAACGACACACCGAGCAACTTCTACCTGGGTTTGCGCCTGGAAAAGGCTCGGCAGTTGTTGCGCCAGAGCGACCTGAGCGTGCTGGAGGTGAGCATCGCCTGCGGCTTTGAGTCGCCGTCGTATTTCACCCGCAGCTACCGGGCAAGGTTTGCCAAGTGCCCAAGGGAAGATCGGCGCCGGGAAGCGGTATGAACACCGCTATTGAAAACAACACAGATCAAATGTGGGAG
>NZ_JACARZ010000167.1:0-1172 GCF_013386315.1 Pseudomonas sp. P7779
ACGGGTTCAAGGAAGCCATTCGTTACTACGGCGAACTGCGCAACCTCGGCCTGCCGGTGGACCACATCGACGTGGGCGGCGGCCTGGGCGTGGACTACGACGGTACCCACTCGCGTAACGCCAGCTCGATCAACTACGACATGGACGACTACGCCGGCGTGGTCGTGGGCATGCTCAAGGAATTCTGCGACGCGCAGAGCCTGCCGCACCCGAACATCTTCTCCGAGAGCGGCCGTTCCCTGACCGCCCACCACGCCATGCTGGTGGTGCAAGTTACCGACGTCGAGAAGCACAACGACGACGTGCCGCTGATCGAAAACAAGGAAAGCCTGCCGGAAACCGTGCAATGGCTGGTGGACCTGCTGGGCCCGACCGACATTGAAATGGTCACCGAAACCTACTGGCGCGCCACTCACTACATGAGCGACGTGGCAACCCAGTACGCCGACGGCAAGATCACCCTGGCCGAGAAGGCCCTGGCTGAACAATGCTACTTCGCCGTCTGCCGCCGCCTGCACGACTCGCTGAAAGCCCGCCAGCGTTCCCACCGCCAGGTGCTGGACGAACTCAACGACAAGCTGGCCGACAAGTACATCTGCAACTTCTCGGTATTCCAGAGCCTGCCGGACACCTGGGCCATCGGCCAGGTGCTGCCGATATTGCCGCTGCATCGCCTCGACGAAGAGCCGTTGCGCCGTGCGGTGCTGCAGGATTTGACCTGCGACTCCGACGGCAAGATCAAGCAGTACGTGGATGAGCAAAGCATCGAGACCAGCTTGCCGGTGCACGCTGTGAAAGAAGGCGAGGACTACCTGCTGGGGATCTTCCTGGTGGGTGCCTACCAGGAAATTCTCGGCGACATGCACAACCTGTTCGGTGACACCGACTCGGTGAACATCTACCAGCGTGACGACGGTTCGGTGTACAGCGCCGGGATCGAGACCCACGACACCATCGAAGACATGCTGCGCTACGTGCACTTGTCGCCGGAGGAGTTGATGACTCACTACCGTGACAAGTGCGCCAGCGCGAAGATCACGGCGGCGGAGCGGACTCAGTTCCTGGATGCGTTGCGTCTTGGTTTGACGCGTTCGTCGTACCTGTCCTCGTAAGCACACCGCTTCCAGGCTGACAAAGATCTCAATGTGACAGAGATCCAGTGTGGGAGCGGG
>NZ_JACARZ010000017.1:0-115191 GCF_013386315.1 Pseudomonas sp. P7779
CAAGCCAGCTCCCACATTGAATCGGTGCTACTTGGCGGTTTTTGCGGTGGCAACCCAGCCGTCAAACGTCGCTTTGTTTTCCTTCATCCAGTCCTCCGCCAGCTTACGAATGTTGCGTTCGCTGGAGCCGTCGGCGCTGATGGTTTTTTCCCAATAACTCCAGGTTGCCTGGGAAAACGTCATCTGCTCCACCAACTTCCTGATCGCCGGATTCGCCGCGATGAATTGCTTGTTGCCAATCGCATACCAGTTCCACGCCGCCATCGCCATGCGGCATGGATCAGCCCCGCCGGCGCACCCGGCAACCCCGGGCGTCAGTGCCGAAGTCGTGCTCGGCACATTGCCCGGCAACGCATCAAACGGCGTCGGCAGCCACACCACGTCCTTGCCCGGCACCATGGTGTTGGTCATCCACGACGGTGCCCACGCATAGAAAAACACCGGCTCGCCACGTTTCAGCCGGGCGACGTTTTCGAACATCAGTGCTTCGTATTTGCCGCGTACCGGGTTAACCGTGTCCTTGAGACCGAACTTGTCGAGCTGGTAATCCACCACATCGCCACAGCCCCAGCCCGGATCACAACTGATCAGGTTGGCTTTGCCGTCCTTGCCGAACAACCCGGCGATTTTCGGGTCCTTCATTTGTTCCAGGCTGGTGATGCCGTACGCGTCGGCGGTTTTCTTGTCGATCATGTAGCCGTTATAGCCCGCGCCCGTAATGAAGCCCGAGCCCACCACTTCGGTACGGTCCTTCACCTTGTCAAAGCTCGGTTGCAGCATCGGCAAGGTCACGTCCATCGACAGGTCCAGGTCGCCCTGGGCCGCGGCGGGGAAGAACAGGGTGGTGTTGACGGTGCTCAACTTGCTCGCGTAGCCCAGGCGCTTGGTGGCCTCGATCGCGATTTTGGTCAGTACGTAGTTGCCGCCGGTGCTTTCCGATTGCACGAAGCGGATGGTCTTGCCGGTGCCCGGCAAATCCTCGGCCCACACCTGCGTACTTGCCAGGTACAACACTGCTGCAAATCCAAGCAAGGCTTTGAATGGATGCATCATGATTTCCTCTTTTTTTTCTCGTTATGGTTAGGGTTGGCAGTCAACAACGGGCATTCATGAGGTTCTTTTTGTTATGCGTTTACCGGGTTCGGATTGAGCAGTCGCTTGAATAGCGACTTGCGCTTGCGCATGGTCGGTTGCGCCAGGTTCTGGGTGATCCGGTCGAGCATCATCGCCAGCAGCACAATGGCAATCCCGCCCACCGCCGCGCGGCCCACGTCCATCCGGCCCAGGCCTTGCAGCACCACCAGGCCGAGGCCTTCGGCGCCGATCATCGCCACCACCACCGACATCACCATGGCCGTGAGCACGGTCTGGTTGAGGCCGCCGAGGATCGTCGGGATCGCCAGGGGCAGCTGGATTTCCCAGAGCAATTGGCGCTTGTCCGCACCAAAGGCGTGGCCGGCTTCCACCAGTTCGGTGTCGACCATGCGGATGCCCAGGTAGGTAAAGCGAATCAGCGGCGGGCAGGCGGAGATCACCACCGCCACTTCACCCGACACCGTGCCGACGCCAAACAGCATCACCACCGGCACCAGGTACACGAAGGTCGGGGTGGTTTGCATGATGTCGAGGATCGGCCGCATCACGCCCCACACCCGCTCGCTGCGGGCGCACCAGATGCCCACCGGAATGCCCACCACCATGCAGATCACAATCGCCGTGGTGATCAGCGACAAGGTGGTCATGGCCTCGTCCCACACCCCCAACGCGGCGATCACCACCAGGGCTACGGCGCTGAACACCGCCACCCCCAGGCTCGCCGCACGGTAGGCGATCAGGAACATCAGCAACACCATGACCGGGAAAGGGATCGCGTGGATCACCGTGTCACTCAGCCCCAGCAAATGCTCCACCGGCCAGCGAATCGCCTGGAACATTGGCCGCAGGTGAATCCCCAGCCACTCCACACTCTGGCTGATCCACTGGTCTACGGGTAAAACCGCGAGGTCTTCTGAACTAAGCATGCTGTGCAACCTCCGCAGCGGCAGGGCGCGGGGCCGGGACGCTGGCTATGCAATCAAGAATGTGCGCGCTGTTGAGGGTGCCGACGAACTGCCCGTCGCCATCCACCACCGCCACCGGCAAACCCGGTTTGAGCAGGCGCGCGGCTTCCACCAGCTTGGCGCTGGCCGGCACGCAAACGAACTGGCTCGACAGCCGTTGCAGTGCGTCGGCGCCGCCGCCCACGGCCAGCAGCGCTGCCGAGTCCAGCACGCCGACCGCCTTGCCGCTGGTGTTCAGTACGAATGCAGCCGTGCCGTCATTGCCCACCACCCGGGTGTCACCCTGCACCAGCAGCGTGTGGGCTTTTTCCATGATCGAGCGCGCATCGAACAGCCGCGAACGGTCCACCTCCCGGGTGAACGCCGCGACGTAATCGCTGCCCGGGTCCATCACGATTTCCTGGGGCGTGCCCTCGCGCACCACTTGGCCGTCGGCCATGATCGCGATGCGTGTGCCCAGCTTCAGGGCTTCCTGGAAGTCGTGGGTGATGAACAGGATGGTTTTTTTCAGGGTGCGTTGCAGGCGCAGCAACTCGTCCTGCATCTCGGTGCGGATCAATGGGTCGAGGGCACTGAAGGCCTCGTCCATGATCAGCACGTCGGCGTCGGTGGCCAGTGCGCGGGCCAGGCCGACGCGCTGGCGCATGCCGCCGGACAGCTCGTGGGGATGGTGGTCGGCCCACTTGGCCAGGCCGACAATCGCCAGTACTTCCAGGGCCCGCTTGCGCCGCTCGGCCGCCGAGACACCGCGCAGCTTGAGGCCGAACTCGGTGTTCTCGATCACGGTTTTATTCGGCAGCAGCGCGAAGTGCTGGAACACCATGGAGATACGCGTGCGGCGCACTTCCCGCAGTTGGTTTTCGTCGAGGCTCACCAGGTCTTCGCCGTCCAGCAGGATCTTGCCCGCGGTCGGTTCATTCAGGCGGTTGATACAGCGCGCCAGGGTGGATTTGCCCGAGCCCGAGAGGCCCATGATCATGTAGATCGCCCCGCTGGGGATCGACAGCGATACGTTGTTGAGGCCGACCACGGTGGCGGTCTCGGCCAGGATCCGGTCTTTGCTGGCCCCGGCGGTCAAGAGCTGCATGGCCCTGTCCGGGGTTGAGGAAAAGACCTTGTAGAGGTTCTCAATCTTTAGTCGTTCGCTCACCAATTGCCTCCAATTGTTGTTTTGCAATCTGCGGAAAACTTCATCAATAGAAATTTTTGGGCTACTGGCAGTTAAAAATCTTCGAGCTAAGGCGACGCAAGGCGCAGTCGCAAAAATTTCTTGTTGTGGTGCCAAGGCACTTACAGCATGAGCGGTGTGGCGAGTGCAAGGGTTGGGCGTCAACCGGTCGTTGAATCCGATGGAGCCATGCTTTCCCGGGCTTTGCGGGCCACGCGAAACGCCTCGACACCCGCCGGCACGCCGCAGTACACCGCGATCTGCACGAGGGCGGCGCGCAGTTCGTCGTCGCTCAGTCCGTTGCGCAGGGCGCCGCAGAAATGCGTACCGAATTCGTCCATGCGCCCCAGCGCCGCGAGCATTCCCAGGTTGAGCAGACTGCGTTGCTTGAGGTCCAGGCTGTCGTCGGTCCAGACCATGCCCCAGCAGTACTCGTTGAGCACCGCCTGGAAGGGCCGGGAAAAGTCGTCGGCGCGGCCCAGGGCCTGGTCGACGTAGCTATCCCCGAGGACTTGGCGGCGAACGCTTTCGCCTTGGGCCTGCAATGATTTATCCATGGTGAGTCTCCGAAGGGGTTAGAAAATCGCGTATCAGGGCGGCCACCTGTTGCGGCGCCTCGATCAGGATGCAATGGCGCAGCCCAGGCAGAATCCGCAGTTGCGAACCCTCGATGCGATCGTGCATGAACGCCGCCATCCGTGGGTTGGAGCCGGCGTCTTCGGCACCGGTGGCAATCAGCGTGGGGCAGCGGATCCGTGACAGCTGTTCGCCGAAATCCGACTCGGCCAGGATGCGATACGCCGCGGCATAACAGCCCGGGTCGTTGTCGGCATTCAGTTGGCGCAGACGGGTAACGGCCTCGGGATTGCGCGCCTGAAAATCCTCGGTCAGCCAACGCGACAGCGATGCCTCGTAGTGAGCCACCGGCTCCCCGGCCTGCAAGGCGGCGAGGCGCGCGTGTACCCGCTCGCGCTCCTCGGCGTTACGCCCGGCGACGGTCGACAGCAGCACCAACCGGTGAACCCGCGACGGATGAGTCAGGGCCATGCGTTGGGCGATCAGCCCGCCCAACGAGAACCCGGCCAGGTCGAACTGCTTGAAGCCCACGTGATCCGCCAGGGCCAGCGCCTCACCCACCAAATGATCAATCTCATAACGCCCGGGCGTGCGGGACGACTGGCCGTGGCCGCGCAGGTCGAAGGTCAGCACGGTGAATTGCTCCTGCAGACCCGCCACCGTTTCAGCCCACGCCTCAAGGCTGGAACCCACGCCATGGATGCACACCAGCGGGCGCGGTCCATGCCCGTCCAGGCGATAGTTGAGCGTGACGTTGGCCACGCTGAAACGTTGTGCCTGGCCCATCACGCGCTGACCTGGTTGCGTTGTCTGGCGCGTTCGCGCTCGGCGAAGAATGGCATCACTTCATCGATGAACAGGCGCAGGGTCTGCTTCTGCAGTTCGAACGGCAGGTTGAAGGTCAGGCCCAGGCAATACTGGTCGACACCGGCGGCTTCGTAGTCGAGCAGCTTTTCGATGATTTCTTCCGGGGTGCCGAACATCAAGTTGCGTCGCAGGTTTTCCGGGTTGTAGTTGTCTTTGCCGCGCACGCTTTCAAACGGCACCGGCTCGGGGAAACCGTTGTGCACGGTGCCGATGTTCTGCATCAGGTTCTCGAAGGCGCGGCCAAAATCCATGCTGTGCTTGACCGGCAGTTCCCAGTCGTTGGCGTTGGCGTACACGCAGGTGCGGCGCTGCATCATGAAGCGCGGGCGTGGCACGTGGGGGTTGTCGGCCACGGCCTTGTTGAATTTTTCGCCGAGCACCGCGATTTCGGCCGCCGGCAGCGAGAGCGGGGTGGACAGGATGTTGGCGCCAATGCTCACTGCCCAGTCGAAGGTGCCCGGGTCCCGTGCGGCGACCCAGATCGGCGGGTGGCCTTTTTGCAGCGGCTTCGGTACGGCGGCGGTCTGCGGGAATTTCCAGTAGTGGCCGTCGTGGGCGTAGTCGCCGGTCCAGAGCTTTTGCACCGCCGGCACCAGTTCCTTCATGTAGCCCACACCTTCCTGCTGTTGCAGGCCGGGGGTCATGCGGTCGAACTCGTACTGGTAGGAACCGCGGGCGATGCCGAATTCCAGGCGGCCGTGGGTCAGGTGATCACACAGCGCGGCTTCACCGGCAAGGCGGATCGGATGCCAATAGGCGGCAGCGAGGGTCGCGGTGCCCAGGCGGATACGCTCGGTGTGCTGGCCGAGCCAGGTCAGGGTCTGGAACGGGTTGGGCGCGATGGTGCATTCCAGGGTGTGGTGTTCGGAGGTCCACAGGGTTTCAAAGCCGCCGGCATCGGCGATCTTTGCCAACTCCAGCAGGTTGGCCATGACGGTCTGCATCGGCACGTCTGGCGAGAAGCGTTCCATGCTCAGGGATACGGCGAATTTCATAAGATGCTCCTTGAATAATCAGCGCAGGCGAATGACGAAGGGGTCCTGCATTTCGCCGGAGTAATCGATGACCACGTTCTTGGCCCGGGAAAACTCGCGCATCACGTCAAAGCCGCCGCGACGGCCATATCCGCTGTGCTTGAAGCCGCCGTTGGCGGACATGTAGGCCGAGCTGCGGTAGGTGTTGATCCACACCGTGCCGGCGTCGATGCGGTTGGCAAAGCGCATCGCGCGGTCGATGTTCTGGGTCCAGATTCCGGACGCCAGGCCGTAGTGGGTGTCGTTGGCCAGGCTGAGCATTTGCTCTTCGGAGGTGAAGGGCATCACACCCACTACCGGGCCGAACAATTCGTCGCGCATGAACGGCATGTCGTTGGTGGCGTTGGCCATCACCGTGGGCTCGAAGTACCAGCCTTCGGACAGGTGCGCGGCGCTGGGGCGCTTGCCGCCGACGGCGATCTGCGCGCCTTGTTGGGCGCCGCTGGCGATGTAGCCTTCGAGCTTTGGCAGTTGGGCTTGCAGAGCCAGCGGGCCGATGTCGGTGTGTTCTTCCATCGGGTGGCCGACGCTGATCTGTTGGGTGCGGGCCACCAGGGCCTCGACGAACTTGTCGTAGATCGGCGCTTCGACAAAGCAGCGCGAACCGGCCACGCAACTTTGCCCGGCGGCGGCGAAGATCCCGGAGACCACGCCGTTCACGGCCTTCTCGATATCCACATCGGCAAACACCACGTGGGGCGATTTGCCGCCCAGTTCCATCTGGCACGGCACCAGGTTATTGGCGGCGTTGCCAGCGATACGCCGACCGGTTTCGGTGCTGCCGGTGAACACGTATTTGGCGATGTCGGGATGGCGGGTCAGGGCCTCGCCGGTGACGGCGCCGTTGCCGGTGACTACGTTGACCACACCCGCCGGGAAGCCGGCTTCGATGATCAGTTCGGCCAGCGCCAGTGTGGAGGCGCTGGCGTGTTCCGAGGGCTTGATCACCACCGTGTTGCCGATGGCCAGGCACGGTGCGAGGGTGCCGGTGAGCAGCATCAGCGGCGAGTTCCACGGGGTGATCATGCCGACCACGCCCAACGGCTCGCGGCTGCTGTAGTTGAGCTGGTTGAGCTTGTTGACCGGGATCACCTCGCCTTGCAGCTTGTCGGCCATGCCGGCGAAGTACACGTAGGCATCGGGCAGGGCGCTCATTTGCGCGCGCATTTCCCGCAGCAGCTTGCCGTTGTCGCGGGTTTCCAGCAGCGCCAGTTCTTCGGCGTGCTCGGCCACCAGCTGGGCCAGGCGATACAACAATTTGCCGCGTGCGGTGGGTGTCATGTTGCGCCACTGCGGGTCGTTGAAGGTCTTGTGGGCGGAAGCGACGGCGCGGGCCACGTCGCCGGCATCGGCCTGGGCGAACTGGTACCAGGACTGGCCGGTGGTGGGGTCGAAACTGTCGACATAGCTGCCGCTGTCGGGAGCGACAAAGCGACCGTCGATAAACAGGTTGAGGCGGTTGCCCTCAAGGGCGCTGACCGTGGTTTTCATGCAAGAGTCCTGTAGGTGCGTGTCAAAGGGGCGCGTTTTCGAGCATCGCGATGCGGCCGCTGGCGGCAGAGCCGGTGTAGATGCCGAACTGCTGGTTCTGGCGCTCGCGGGCATAGCGGCGCACCACCGAGCGCAGTTCGTTGACCGGCATCTGCTCGATGGGCAACGCGTCCAGCGGGAAGAAGCGCAGGGTGTCGGGCAGCTCGGCGTCGAACGGGCCGAGCTGGGCGCGGTAGATCAGGTAGCCGGGGTCGGTGTCGTCGACATCGAACGCCGAGTACAGGAAGGTCGATTCCAGCTCCACCGGCAGCGAGCTGTCGCCGGCGTCGATAAAACCCTTGCGCTTGCCGGCCACCGGCAGCGTCCAGCCGCCCTGGCCATCGGCGCGAAACAGGATCGCGTCGCCGGCTTCGATCAGGTAGCCGATGATCATCTTGTGGGAGTCCAGCCAACTGGCCGGCAGCGGGTCCTGGATGTTCGCGTAGCGGCCCCGGCAGAAGCACAGCGGCAGCTTGGGGCTGGTGCCGAAGGCGCGGACCTGGCCGATCAGCACCAGGTGGTCGCCGGCTTCGATGCGCTGGTGCACGCTGCAGTCGAACCAGGTCAGGCTGTCGGTGAGGATCGGTGCGCCGGTGTGCACGGTGTCGTGGTTGACGGTGTGGAATTTGTCTGGCGACTTGGAGGCGAAGGTCCCGGAGACGTCCACCTGGCCTTCGTGCAACAGGTTCACGGCAAACTGTTCGGTGCTGGCAAACGCGGTGTAGCTGGCGGCCGACTTGCCCACGCACACCAGCAGCAGCGGCGGGTCGAGGGACACCGAGGTAAACGAATTGGCGGTCATGCCGCGCGGGTTGCCATCGGCGTCATGGGTGGTGATGACGGTGACGCCGGTGACGAAGGTGCCGAAGGCCTGGCGCAAGGCGCCCGGATCGACGGCTGCAACGTTGGCGCTGATCGCGGTGCTCGGCATCGGGGTACTCCTTTGTTCTTGTGGTGTGAAGCAAGCCTACGAGCAAGGGAAACCGGGGGCTTGCGTCGAAAAATGGTAGCGAAGACGAAAGTTTTGCTTCGTTTCGCAGTGCTCCGGCATTTCTGTGGCAAACATCAACCCTGTGGCGAGGGAGCTTGCTCCCGCAGGGCTGCGAAGCAGCCCCACAACGGCAACCGGGTTCTTTCAGGCGGACCATGGCGGGGCTCATGGGGCCGCTCCGCGACCCAGCGGGAGCAAGCTCCCTCGCCACAATTGAGCGTCGTTCTTCAGCCAGACGTCAGTCCTTGGGTTGTTCCGCTTCCATCTCGGCCATGTCCTGGTAGCGGTCGGCAATCCGTGGGTGGGCACGGGAGCCGTCGCTGGCGCCGATGGCGATCAGCACTTCGTCGGGGCCCGGGGCATCGGCGACCTGGAAGTTGGCGGTGAGAAAGTGCGAGCGCTTGCCGGTTTCGCTTTTGTGCACCATCGGCAGCGAAAGCAGGGCGCCCGGTGCATTGCGGGTGTTGGTGAAGCTCAAGTAGGCGGTGCCTTCCACGGCTTCGCGGAACAGGTTGCCGAAGCGCAGGGTGTGGATCAGGCCCGAGGCGTGTTCGATTTCGCCGTTGACCCCGACAGCCGCCGCCTTGCCGAAGGCTTCGACCTTGCCCCCGGGCATCAGGGCGATCAGGCGACGGGTCATCTCATGGCCCAGGCCGGGGGCCAGGCGCAGGATTTCCGGACGCAGGTTCTCGACGAAGCCCTGGCCGGCCCAAGGGTTTTTCAACACGGCTGCCACCACGATCAGGGTGATCGGTTTGCCGGCGTCCTTGCCGCCTTCGATAAAGGTTTCTTCGATAAAGGTGCAGTACTTCCTGACGCCCAGATTTTCCAGATTCATGATCACTCGTCGCCCTTTTGGCTGTTGGTTGTGGCCTTAGGCTAGGAGCGTTGGGCAGCAGCGTCTTCCGTGGTTACGCAGTGCAAATCCACTGGACATTGCTCTGAACCGGAGCAAGTATCAGGCGGGCCTGGCAGGCAACGTGGCTGCCGTGACCTCCATGTTCGGGTGAGCGCCTTGAATCGAGAAATGCAGATACTGTCGTTGCGCGATGTGGCCAGTCAGATCAACTCCGGCGGTGACCTGCAGTCGATGCTGCACCAGTTGGTGTACGCCAGTTGCCGCCACACCCACTGGACCATGAGTTCGATCATGGCCATCGACATGGACGCCGGCTTCGGCCACGTGATCGCCCGCCATGACCCGACCCTGGTGCAGCGCCCGCTGGTGGATTGCTGGGAGCTGTCTTCCAGCCCGGTGATGACCGCCCTGCAACGCAACGAGGCGGTGTTCATCCGCGACGTGCGCGAATGCGAGTACCCCGGCTACCGCCGCGAATCCCTGGAGCGCGATTACCGCACGGTGATGGTGATGCCGATGAACTGCACCGACTTCGACGGCCGGCCCATGGTGCTCAGTGTGATTTCCCGCACGCTGATGGACGTTTCGGAAGAAGACCGGGTGTTCCTCGGCATGATCATCCACCTGGGCGCCATTGCCGTGGAGCGCCAGCGCCAGCTGGAAGCCGAACGCCGCGCCGCCGAGCGCCTGCAGCAGGCGTTGCATGTGCATACCACGATGCTTGAACACGTATTGGGCGGCGGTTCGGTGACATCGTTGTCGCTGATGGTCGGCGACCAGTTGCCCAACCCGGTGATCGCCGTGGACTTCACCGCCAACCAGGTGGTGGCGGGGCGTTCCCCGGATCCCGCATTGTTTGACGACAATGCCTGGCAGGCCGCAGTCGCCGGGGTGCTCAGCGTGCAGATCACCAAAGCCGCCCAGGAAAGTTTGCGCAGCGCCCTGCGCAGTACGGTCAACCTGTTCCTCGACGATGGCCAGCGCCAGTTCACCCTGCGGGCGCAGATCGAACCGTTGATGGTCGACCACGAACTGGTGGGCGCGCTGGTGCTGTTCCCGGTGGCGGCGCCGGTCAACGAGCTGGACCTGCTGATGCTGGAAAGCGCCAAGTTCGCCTTGAGCGTGCAGATGATGCGCAGTTTTATCCGCTTTCGTTTTGAAACCCGGACCCAGACCGAGCTGCTGCTCGAAGTGCTCGAGGGCCGCTGGCGCGATGCCGATGACATCCAGCAGCGCGCCCAGCGGCTGGGCATCAGCTTCAGCACCGCGCAGCAGATGATCATCGTCGACTACGGCGCCAAGGCCCGGGAGGCGAAGAACCTGCACCACAACGTCGCGCGCATCCTGCAGCGTGCAGGGATGCAGGCCACGGTGATCATTGTCGACAACGGTTTGGTGTGCCTGGTGCCGGCGGAAGGCGAGCGCTTGAGCAAAATCAAACGGCAGATTACCGATGACCTGGCGCACTACCTGGGTGCCGAGCCGATCCTGCTGGCCAGCGGGGTGTGCCGGGCGCTGGCGGATTATCCTGCCGCGTGGGAGCGCTGCCGGCGGCTGATCGAGATTGCCCGCTCGTTCGGCCGCAGCGGGCCGATCTCCGATCAGGATTTCGGGCCGATCCCGATCTTCGTCGCGGCCGTGGGCGGAGAAGACATCCGCACCTTCGTCAACGACAGCGTTGGCGCCATGCTCGCCCATGACCGCAAGCACCAGACGCCGTACCTGGAAACCCTGACGGCGTATCTGCGGGAGAGCTGCCGCAGCCAGGCATGCGCGGACGCGATGGGGGTGCATGTGACGACGCTGCGCTATCGGCTGGCGCGGATCCAGGAGTTGTTCGGGATTGATGTGGAAACGCCGGAACGGCGGTTTGCCACGGAGTTGGCGATTCATTTGCAGCGGGTGATTGATAGCTGACGGGTAGCATTGCTCCACTTAATAGGAAGCATTACTATTCATACCCCGCCTCCCCAGTGCTTCCTTGATGACTCCTCAGCCGCCCCGCAGAACAGGCTTTTTCGAGCACTACGAAGAGTTGATCGGGACCTGGACGCGCCGCCTGAGAAACCGTCAGCAGGCCGAAGACCTGGCCCACGACACTTTTGTACGGGTGCTTGAATCCAGCGCCACCAAGGTTGAGCAACCTCGCGCCTATCTGCATCAAACGGCGCGCAATATCGCCGTTGACGCCTATCGCCGCGAGGACCGGCGGGAGGCGATGGCCCTGGAAGCCTTTGACCAGAGTTCGCCCCACAGTGGCGACCCGGAGCATTTCATGCACGCGATCCAGCTGGCGGATTCCATCGAGCGAGCCCTGGCCGAGCTGCCGCTCAATTGCCGCAAGATTTTCATCTGGCAGAAAATCGAGGGCCTGACCCAGCAGGAAATCGCCGAACGCCTGGGCCTGTCTAAAAACATGGTGGAAAAGTATATGATCCGCACCCTGCGGCATCTACGTGACCGCCTGGATGCGATGGCACCATGACCAATGCCCGCTTTGAAACAGGATCTTCCATGATGGATACCCGTGAGTGTGCCTGCGGCAGCGCGACGGCCCGCGACGAGGCGGCGCAATGGTTTGTGCGTGTGCAGGACAGCCCATTGAGCGCAGAAGAACGCGAGCGTTTTGATGCCTGGCGTGCAGAGCATGCCGAGCACCAGTACGAATTTGATGTGCTGCAAGGTTTGTGGAGTGCCACCGACCTGGTGCCCAAGGCGCGCTTGCAGGCGTTGTGCGATGCCCCGCAGCCGCGTGCGAAGCGCCGGCCCGTGCTGCGTTATGCAGTGGCTGCAAGTGTGCTGGCGGTGGCCCTGGGCCTGGGGTTGTTCAGTGGCCTGGATCATCCGGCGACGTACAACGCCGAGTTCCGCACTGCGTTGGGGGAGCGCCGGCAGGTGGCGTTGCCCGACGGCTCGCTGATGGACTTGAACAGCCGCAGCGTGGTGGCCGTGCACTATGTAAAAGGCCAGCGCGGCATCGAGCTCAAGCAGGGCGAGGCCATGTTCAGCGTCGAGCACGACACCAGCCGGCCCTTCGTGGTGGACGCCGGGGCAGGGCAGGTGACGGTTACCGGTACGCGTTTCGACGTGCGCCGCGATGACGACCAGACCCGCGTGGTGGTCGAGGCCGGTACGGTCAAAGTGCAAGGGCGCTCATCCGATGACATCGTGATGCTCACGGCTGGTCGGGGCACCCATGTGGATACCCGGGGCCAGGTGGCGGCTGCCTACGCCGTCAACCCTGAAGAGCTCACGGCCTGGCGCACCGGCAAACTGGTGTTCAACAACGCCACTCTCGGCGAAGTGGCTCGGGAGGTCTCACGTTACCGCGAGCAACCTTTGCGGGTCAGCGCGCCCGCGGTGAGCAACCTGCGCTTGACCAGCGTGTTCAAATCCACCGACACCGACGCCTTGCTCAAGGCCTTGCCGCACATTCTTCCGGTGGCCTTGCGCACCTTGCCGGACGGTAGCCAGGAAATAATTTCGCGATAGATTCAGGTTTTTTTCGAGTTCTTCGTCTTCTTGTGCAACTGCAACTGGTTTGCATTAACAGCCGCACTCTCTTGCGATCACAGGACTACGTTCGACGTGAAAAAACTCGCCATGAAAAACAATAAATCATCCCGCTGGGCACCCCTCGCCCTGGCGCTGGCCGTCAGCGCCGCACTGCCGGCGGCCTATGCTGACGATGGCATTCATATCCAGGCCCAGTCCCTGGGTTCGGCCTTGAGCCAATTGGGTCAGCAGACGTCGCTGCAAGTGTTCTTCAGCCCCGACATGGTGGCCGGCAAACAAGCCCCGGCCGTCGACGGCAACCTGTCGCCCGAACAAGCGCTGCGCCAGTTGCTGCAGGGCAGCGGCCTGGATTACCAGATCGATGCGGGCTCCGTGACCCTGCGCCCGCTGGGCAAGGGCACCGGCGAAGCCGGTTCGCCGCTGGAGTTGGGTGCCACCGACATCAAGGTGGTTGGCGACTGGCTCGGCGACGCGAATGCCCAAGTGGTGCAGAACCACCCGGGCGCGCGCACCGTGGTGCGCCGTGAAGCCATGGTGGAGCAGGGCGCGATGAACGTCGGTGACGTGCTGCGGCGCATTCCCGGGGTGCAGGTGCAGGAGGCCAACGGCACCGGTGGCAGTGATATTTCCCTCAACGTCGGGGTACGCGGCCTGACCTCGCGTCTGTCGCCACGCTCCACGGTATTGATCGACGGCGTACCGGCAGCGTTTGCACCCTACGGCCAGCCGCAGTTGTCGATGGCGCCGATTTCCTCCGGCAACCTCGACAGCATCGACGTGGTGCGTGGCGCAGGCTCCGTACGTTATGGACCACAGAACGTCGGCGGCGTGATCAACTTCGTCACCCGGGCCATCCCGGAAAAATTCTCCGGCGAAGTCGGCACCACCCTGGAAACCGCGGCCCACGGTGGCTGGAAACACATTGAAAACGCCTTCATCGGCGGCACCGCCGACAACGGTATCGGTGCTGCGTTGCTGTATTCCGGGACCAAGGGCGATGGTTACCGCGACCGCAACAACTCCAACGACATCGACGACGTGATCTTCAAGACCCACTGGGCGCCGACCGATCAAGACGATTTCTCGCTGAATTTCCACTACTACGACGCCAGCGCCGACATGCCCGGCGGCCTGACCCAGAAGCAGTACGACGCCAACCCGTATCAATCGGTACGTGACTGGGACAACTTCAATGGCCGGCGCAAGGATATGTCCTTCAAGTACATCCGGCAGATCGACGACCGCACCCAGGCTGAAGTGCTGACCTACTACTCCGACAGTTTCCGCGGCAGCAACATCGCCAACCGCGACCTGAAGACCCTGGGTTCCTACCCGCGCACCTACTACACCTTCGGCATCGAGCCGCGTGTGTCCCATGTATTTGACCTGGGGCCGAGCACCCAGGAAGTCAGCGTCGGTTATCGCTACCTCAAGGAAGGCATGCACGAGCAGGCCACCAGCCTGGCGCTGGTCAACAACGTGCCGACGCCCGTGGGCCAGAGTGACGGCCACGTGTACCAGGACCGTACCGGTGGCACCGAGGCCAACTCGTTCTATATCGACAACAAGATTGATATCGGCAAATGGACCGTCACCCCGGGCATTCGCTTTGAGCAGATTCGCACCGAATGGCACGACCGTCCGGTGGTAGGCCTCAATGGCGCCACGGTTCAGGAGAAGCGCCGCGAGATCCACAACAACGAACCGCTGCCGGCCCTGAGCGTGATGTACCACGTCTCCGATGCCTGGAAGCTGTTCGCCAACTACGAAACCTCCTTCGGCAGCCTGCAATACTTCCAGCTGGGCCAGGGCGGTAACGGCGACCAGACCGCGAACGGCCTGAACCCGGAAAAAGCCAAGACCTACGAAATCGGTACCCGCTACAACGACAGCGTCTGGGGCGGCGAAGTGACGTTGTTCTACATCGACTTCTCGGACGAGTTGCAATACGTCAGCAACGATGTGGGCTGGACCAACCTCGGCGCTACCAAGCACGAGGGCATCGAAGCGTCGGCCCATTACGACCTGTCGAACCTCGACCCGCGCCTGGACGGCCTGACCGCCAACGCCGGCTTCACCTACACCAGGGCCACCTCCGAAGGCGACGTTGCCTTCAAGGGCCGCGACTTGCCGCTGTACTCCCGTGAAGTGGCCACCCTGGGGCTGCGTTACGACATCAACCACTGGACCCACAACCTGGACGTCTATGCCCAGTCCGGCCAGCGTGCGCCGGGCACCGGTACCACCTACATCACCCAGCCGACTGCTGATGGCCAGTACGGGGATATTCCCGGCTACGTCTCGGTGAACGTGCGCAGCGGTTATGACTTCGGTGCGCAACTGTCGAACCTGAAGCTGGGCGTCGGGGTAAAAAACGTGTTCAACCAGGAACACTACACCCGCTCCAGCGACAACAACTCCGGGATCTACCTGGGTGAACCGCGCACGTTCTTCGTGCAGGCCAGCGTCGGCTTCTGATGCGTGCCTGATCCCAGGTATCGACAGTGACGAGGGGGCGCAAGCCCCCTCGCCATAGCCCTTCTTCCTACTCTTTTTCTAACGATTTTCTGCGTCCGCAGGAACTGAATCCGACAGGTCTACCACACAAGGAGGTGCCCACTTTCCATGGGATACCTTGTATCGCCGAGGTGTCTTTGAGCCGGGAGTGAATCGTGTCAATACGCCGAACTGGAGATGCCTATGTCGGTAACCTTATCCAACTCAACTGTTGCCAACCCCTCTGATAACGCCGCGCAGCCGCATACTGATGCCGCCACATCGACGCAGTCACGCTCACGCTCCGGGCAGGGGTCGATCCACATCAGCTTCAACTTGCCACAGAATGGGATCGGCCCGGGATATTCGAATTGGACGACGACGCAGAGCACGATGGATCGCCATGGTGCCGCCAACAACTCATTCCGGGCGTCCTATGCAAACTCGTTCCTGGGCGGGCTGATCGGACAGCTTCAGGACTTTCTGCACAAGCTGTTCAATCCGTTCCGGCCTCACCCCGGTTATGGTCGTCCTGATCCTTCCATTCCACTCAGGCCTCTTCCCGGACACTGCCGTCCGACCCCCTGCAAGCCTGACCCGGGATACGGTCGCCCGGACCCACACTTTTCGAGGCAAACCCCCGATCAACTGGGGAACCTCCTCAAGAACAAATTTGATGCGTTCACGGTGCCGGGCCAGCCCTTCATCACAAAACAAAGCCTGGAGGAGATGGCGGGCAGACGGTTGACCAACGACCAGGACCGTAATGAGAACATTCTGTTGGCCCGGGAACTGCTGCGACGCCCAGACGTAATACAAGCCTTTGACCGAGCCGGCAGGACCGGTGATCTGGATGGTCGAATCTCCCGGCGGGACCTCAACGCCGTGCTCGACTCCGGCAACGCCTTGAAGTACAAGACCGACAAACAGCTCGCCGAACAGATGTTGAAGGACTTCGACGCCCTGAAGGGTATCTGGAGCCGCTCCATCAGTATCAAAGATTTGAAAAAATTGGCCGCATCGTCGTCGAGCGACCCAAAGCAACAGCGGCTCATCGAGTTGGCCAAGGAAGTCACTCAGCGCTCAAGCCTGTTGACGCTGATGGACTCTCTTGACCGGTATGACGGCAAGATCGGCAGAGCCGCCCTGCGCCACCTCTCTCTGAACCTGTTTTAGCTCGATCACGCCGCGACCCTCTCGCGGCGTGATGACCTGCCTTGATCAATCCGCTGCTTTCAAACTCTCAGCCAGGGCTCAGACATGGCTACACCTTCGTGTGGATCGCACAATCCTGGCTATCAGCCAGCCTGTCTTGCGCCGACGGGCAGCGATACCCTGCAACCGCCCCCCGTTGCCGCACCGGGCAAACGGTGCGAAGAGGGCGCCGAAGCCCGGCGAGTGAAGAACTTCACCGGGCAGCACACGTTCCAGGCGCCGGCGGCTGACGACTTCATCAAAGGCATGTTGCCGCACGGGCAGTTGCCTGCCTCCCACGCGCCTGGGTTACGCCCGTTGCGCGCGGTGATGGGCGCCATGGTCGCAGCGATCAAAGGCCTTTGGCAGGAGACGAAACCGACCTGGCCAGGGTCTCGAAAAGCCGACTGATTCTTCGGTTTTTACATGTTGTCATTGGAACGCTGCTCTATCTCGGAACCATTGCCACCGGCACACCACACACCTTTGGCCTGTTTTCACCTGAACGATACGGCGATTGCCGGGATGATGACCAGGTCAATGTGGAACCGGAAAATGGTGGAGATGAATCATGACAATCAACGGCGGGTCGGTCTGCCAGCACCTCGGTGCTACACCCTGTATTGCCCCGGCACTGGACGGCGGTACACGGGCAATTCACGCCGCTTCAAGTGAACCCGGTGAGGCTGCGCGAAAGCACAGCCATCAATCCGGCGGGGCGCCCGTCCGCTCATCAGGCTATCGGCCTCCTTTGCGGGGGGAGAGTCACTGCAGGAGTCTGCTGCAACACCTGGGGCTTCAGAACGAAGTGGCCAGCCGCCTCCGCGGGCCCAATCCCTACATTCGTTTGCCGGACAGCGATTTGGTGAGCGCGGCGAACGCCCAATTTGCCATGCTGAAAAAACTCCATGAGAACTGACGGACTGAAGCTGTCTTCACTGCAACGAATCGCCAGTAAAAAGCTCGGTGCCAGCCGAGAGGCCGACAGCGCTATCCTGCTTGCCAAGGCGATCATCCAGCGCCCGCGCCTGATCGATGCGATCCTCGACCAGGACGGCTACATCACCCGCGAAAGCCTGGCACAGGCCGAGAACGTCGTGTTCGGCAACAGCGATCCCAGTGCCTTCAGCCCGGACCCTTTCCACACAAAAAACAATGCCGATCTCGTCCGCCTGTTCAAGGAAATGTTCACCGAGTTACGGGACCGCATGGGGTTTTTCGAGCAGATCTGCTACGTCAATATCGAGGTGCTGGCGATGATGAGCAAAGACCCGGATGAGCTCGACAGCCATGGCCAAGTTGTACTGGACCCGGCCACGGGGCTACCGAAGAAGAAGTACGACGAACAGCAGGTGTACATGGCGAAAAACCTTGTGGACCGGCCGGGCTTGTTGCGGTCGCTGGAAAACACCGCCGACAGCGGTCGGCGAATTTTCGGCAGTCATCACCAGGCGGGCTGGCTCAGCAACAAAACCCTTGATCGCTGGCTGGAACTCCAGAAAGCCAAATGACCCCGGGTTGACGCCTCAATGTACGAGGCGTGATGGGGCTGGGTGGTCAGACCCGCAGTATTTTCCCGCTGATCGCCACACCGATCAGCAGTACGGCAATCAGCACAAAGGCAGTGCTCAAGCTGCTGCCATGGGCGATGAAGCCGATCACCGCAGGGCCGGCGAGAATGCCGGTGTAGCCCAGGGTGGTGATGGCGGGCACCGCAATGTGTTCCGGCATGACGGTCTGCTTGCCGACGGCGGTGTACAGCACCGGTACGATGTTCGAACACCCGGCACCGACCAACGCATACCCCAGCAGGGCGGTTTCCCACGCAGGGAATAGCGTCGCCAACAGCGTGCCGCCGGCGGCGAGCGCGCCACCGAATACAATCACCCGGGTTGCGCCCAGGCGGCGAACTATCCTGTCGCCGGTAAGGCGCCCGACGGTCATGGTCAAGGCAAAGGCTGCGTAGCCAAGGCCCGCATAGGCTTCGTCAAGGCCGCGCTCGGCGCTCAGGAACACCGCGCTCCAGTCCAGCACGGCGCCTTCGGCAAGAAACACGATGCAGCACAGGCAGCCGATAAACAGCACCACGCCGTGGGGCACGGCAAAGGCCGGCCCGGAGCTTTCACTGCCGTAAGGCAGCAGGTGTGGCCCGGCCTTGAGCAAGGCCACTACGATGACGACGATCACGGCGAGGGTGGCCTGCAACGGCGACCAGCCCAACCCCAGCAGCCCGCTGACACCTGCCGCCCCGACGATCCCGCCCAGGCTGAACAGCCCGTGGAAGCCCGACATCATGGTCTTGCCGCTGGCTCGTTCGACCATCACCGCTTGCAGGTTGACCGTGGAGTCCACCGTGCCCAGGCCGGCACCAAACACAAACAGCGCGGCCATCAGCAACGGAATCGAGGTGACGGTGGCCAGCATCGGCAGGCCCAGGCAGATCAGGAGGGTGCCGCCGGTGGCCACTCGCCGGATACCGTAGCGCGACGCCAGGGCCCCGGCGACCGGCATCGCGATCATCGAGCCCACCCCCAGGCACAACAGCAAAAGGCCGAGGGTGCCCTCATTGAGTTGGGCGCGGGCCTTGGCATAAGGCACCAGTGGTGCCCAGGCGGCGATGCCGAAGCCGGCGATGAAAAACGCGATGCGGGTCGACATTTGTTCCAGCCGCCCGGGTACCACGGGCGCTGGGGTGCTGATGGCGGTCATGAAAAATCCTTGGTTTTGCGTTCAACGAACGATGTGCAGCGCAACATCCTTGCACATCAGGCCGTATCGAGCGAGCCGGGTTCCCTTGGCATGCCTGAACACAGGGCCAAACATTTTTTCCAGGATCATGGAACGCGACGGGCCTTTCCAACCACTATCAGTTCGTAGGACAAGTAACCACTTGAGGTGCGAGGTGGCCTGGAAGGTGCGTAATCCCCGCGAGAACTGGTGAACCCCGGGCTTCCAGCGACGGATTACCACCTTCCAGGCCGATCCTCTCACTTCAGCAGCCGCGCCAGTTTCGCATCCCGCACCTGCAACACTTCAAACAAGCCCAGGGCCTGCAGGGCGGGGAGGGCTTGCAGGATGTCCTGTTCGGCCAGCAAGCGCTGCTCGTCCGGGGTGGCCGGATCGCACCAGGTTCTGGCGTTGGCGAGGAATGCGCCCACCGTGCCTTTGCGCACGGTCACGCCATTGAATTGGCCTTGGTCGAGATGGTCGGGAAGCACGTCTTCTGCACGCATGGCGGAGCCCTCAATGAATGAATCCGCAGTCTGGGCGTGCGCAAATGGCTACACTGCCTTATCCAGGTCATTCAATACGGTAAAGCTGCCATATGCCGTCAACACTCGTTTCAGCCCAGCTCGCCAATGCGACCGGCGGTCCGTTGCTGGTGGCGACGTTGCGCAGCAGTCCGGTAGCACGCACCACGGCCCTTCATCAGCATGCCCGCGGGCAATTGCTCGGAGCCCAGCGCGGGTTGTTGTCGGTGCAGGCGGCGCACCAGCATTGGGTAGTACCGGCCACCCACGCGGTGTGGATTGCCCCCGATTGTTCCCACGCCTTGCGTTCCCACGGGCCGTTTGATGGCTGGAGTGTGTATGTCGAACCCCAGGCGTGTGCAGGGCTGCCCCGACAGACGTGCGTTATCGCCACGTCGGCCTTGTTGCTGGAAGCCGTCAGGCGCGCGGCAACCTGGAGCCAGGCGCTGCTTGAGCCGCCTCAGTCACGGATCGCCCAGGTGATTCTTGATGAAATCGCCGGGTTGCCCCAGGAGCCATTCGGCTTGCCGCTGCCCCGGGACCCGCGCCTGTTGCGCATCGCCCAGGCGCTGGCCGACAGTCCCGACGACAACCGCCTGCTGGAACACTGGGCGCAGTGGGCCGGTGTCTCGCCGCGTACCCTGGCCCGGCGGTTTGTTGCCGAGACCGGGTTCACCTTCAGCCAGTGGCGCCAGCGCGCACGGTTGTTGCGCGCCCTGGAGTTGCTGGCGGCGCATGCACCCGTGACCCGGGTTGCGCTGGACCTGGGTTATGAAAACGTCAGTGCCTTTATTGCGATGTTCCGGCGTACGTTCGGGACGACGCCGGGGCGGTACTTCACGGATGGCGCAAGCGACTACGGGCATACACCGCCACAATCACGAAACACCCCATAGGCAACAGGTAAGCCAGCGCCACCGTGCTGTTGTCCGCCACCTTGCCCATCAAGTAGGGCATCAGGGCGCCGCCGACGATCGCCATGATCATGAACGAACTGCCGCGCTTGGTGTGCGGCCCGAGGTTCTTCACGCCCATGGCGAACAGCGTCGGGAACATGATCGACATGAAGAAGAACACCGCGATCAGCGCGATCACCGAGATACCTTCCAGGCCGATCACCACCAGGCCGCACAACGCGATATTGATCAGCGCATAAATCAGCAGCAGCTTCCGCGCGCTGACCCGGCCCATCAGCCAGGTACTGAAAAAGCGCCCGAACATGAAGGCCAGCATTGCGATCGACAGCAGGTAGGCGGCTTGCTGATTGCCCATCTGTGCCCAATGCTCGGTGACGTAGTTGATGAAAAATGCGCCGACTCCGACCTGGGCCGCCACATAGAAAAACTGCGTGATCACCCCACCGACAAACTCCCGGTGCTGCCACAGACCTTTGCCGGCCGTCGGTTGCAGTGCCTGTTCCTGGGCGCGCAAATCCGGCAGCGGCGTGCGGGCGATCAGCAGCGCCACCAGCAGTACCAGAACCGCGATCACCACGTAGGTGGTCTGCAACGAACTCATGTCCGAGGCCGGTGTGCTGCCGGCGCTGAAGAACATCGCGCCGCCAATCAGCGGGCCGAAGAACTGGCCAAGGCCATTGAATGATTGCGCCAGGTTCAACCGCCGCTCGGCGCCCTGGGGTTCGCCCAGCACGGTGGCATAGGGGTTGGCAGCGGTCTCCAGGCAGCCCAGGCCGCAGGCGATGACAAACAGCGCGAACAGGAAAAACGGAAAGCTCGCCGCCGCAGCCGCCGGCATGAACAGCAGCGCGCCCGTCGCATACAGGCACAGGCCCAGCAGGATCCCGGCCTTGTAGCCGTGGCGGTCCATCAACAACCCGGCCGGCAGGGCAATCAGGAAGTACGCGCCGAAATAGGCGCTTTGCAACAGCCCGGACTGGGCCTTGCTGACGTGCAGGACTTCCTGGAAGTGCTTGTTCAGTACGTCGAGCAAACCGTAGGACAAGCCCCAGAGGAAAAACAGACTGGTCACCAGCATCAGCGCCCAGCGATAGGTCGGCACGGCACGGGTGCCTGGCAGGTGTGTATCTTTGCTTAACATGACGCTTCTCCTGTTGTTTTTATGGGATCAAGGCGTGCGATGCAGCGGGTATCAGGGTTGGTCGGTAAGGCAGAAAATCTGCTCCAGGGGCTGCCATTTGCCGCCGGGGTCAGTCCACGGCGTGGGGGCCTGGAAGCGCCACATCAGGGTTTCCCAGGCTTGCACGTCGGGGTTGGCGCGTGCAGCGTGGTCCAGCCCTTCGAAGCTGAACCCGGCCGCGGTGTCCATGACCATGAACAGCCGCGTGCCCAGGCGCCAGATCTGCATTTCCAGGATTTGCTGGCTGCGCAGATGCTCTGCCACGGCAGGCCAGATGCGTCGATGCAGCTGCTGGTACTCGGCGATCAATGCCGCATCGTCGATCAGGTCCAGCGCCAGGCAGTAACGTTGGCCGCTCATGTCAGCGCCCGGTCGAGGTGGGTGTAGCCTCCATCCACCACCAGCCACTGTCCGGTGGTGTGGGAGGCGCGGGGTGAGAGCAGGAACAGCACGCTGTCGGCAATTTCCTCGGGAGTGGTCATCCGTTTGCCCAAGGGGATTTTTTCGACGATGGCGGCGAGCTTGGCCTCGGGGTTGTCGAAGCCGTCGATCCAGCGTTGATACAGCGGCGTCAGCACCTCGGCGGGCACCACGGCATTGACCCGGATGCCGAACTCCAGCAAGGAGGCGGCCCATTCCCGGGTCAGTGACAGCTGCGCACCTTTTGCGGCGGTATAACCGCTGGTACCGCCCTGGCCGGTGAGGGCCGTCTTGGAGCTGATATTCACGATTGCCCCGCGGCTGGCCTTGAGGGCATCGAGGCACAAGTGGGTCATCAAGTAGTAATGAATCAGGTTCTTTTCCAGGGATTCGACGAACGCTGCACGGCCCGCATCCAGGCCCACGCCGTCGTTGACCCCGGCGTTGTTCACCAGGCCGTCGATGCGTCCGAAACGTCGCAACACTTCGTTGACGGCTGCGCGGCAGGCGTCCTCATCGCGCAACTCGACACGGATGAAGTGGCTTTGACCGTGCTGCTCAAGCTCGGCCGCGAAGGCCGGCGACAACGGTTGATGGCCGAAAATTACCGGGATTGCGCCTTCGGCAATCAATCCCAGGGAAATGGCGGCGCCAATCCCCGAGCCGCCGCCGGTGACGATGATCACGCGGTCCTGCAAATGCAGATTCATGGGCAGTTTCCTTCAAGGTGATAGACCCGCTGGGCCGTGCCGCCCCAGATGGCTTGCTGTTCATCGGGCGACAGTGGGCCGAGGGTCTGTTGCAGCAATTGGCAGGTGCCCTGGTATTCCCCGGCCAGCAGGCACACCGGCCAGTCCGAACCGAACATCAGGCGCTCGGCGCCGAACAATTCCAGCGCCAGTTCGATGTAGGGGCGCAGGGCTCGGGCGTTGCGTTGCTCGGGCCCGGCTTCGGTGAGCAGGCCCGACAGCTTGCAACTGACGTGGGGCAGGGCGGCCAGTGGCGCCAGGTGTTCGGCCCAACCGACGGGGCCGTTGGCGATGTCCGGCTTGCCCAGGTGGTCCAGCACCAGATGATGCCGGTCGTGGCGCTGGCACAGGGCTGTCGCGGCGTCGAGGTCGGCGCAGCGGATCAGCACCTCGTAGACGTAGCCTTGTTGCTGCAGGTGCTGCAGGCCACGGGAGAACCTGGCGTCGGCCATAAAGCTGGCAGGCGTAGGCTCATCCTGAATCTGATGCCGAAAGCCCTTGAGTCCCGGTGCGTCGCGCCACTGTTCCAGGTGCTGTTCCAGGCGTGGGTCGCACAGGTCGACCCAGCCGACGACGCCGAGTATCCATGGGTGCTGCCGCGCCATTTCCAGCAGCGCGTCGGTTTCCTGCTCACCGGCGCGGGCTTGCACGGCAATGCAGCCATCCAGGTCGGCAGCGTCGAGCAACGGCCGCAAGTCCTGTGGGAGAAAGTCCCGCCGCAGGTCAGCCTCAGCCGTACCGATCCACGGATAATCAGCGGCCCGGTAGCGCCAGAAATGCTGGTGCGCATCGAGCCTCAAAGGTGATGGGGACGACATTGTTATTGTGCTCCGTCCATTCAAATTGCGGTTCAGCTCACGGCCGGTGGCGGTATTGCTCCCGGGACGCGGCTTTCATCTGGATCGAAAAGCCCGGCGCCTTCGGCGGCAGATAGGCCGCACCGCGCACCACGCAAGGTTCCTCGAAATGCTCGTGCAAGTGGTCGACATACTCGATCACCCGGCCTTCGTGGGTGCCGGCAATACACAGGTAGTCGATCATCGACAGGTGCTGCACGTACTCGCAAAGCCCGACACCGCCGGCATGCGGGCACACGGGCAGGCCATATTTGGCCGCCATCAGCATCACTGCCAGCACCTCGTTGACCCCACCCAGGCGGCAGGCGTCAATCTGCACCACGTCGATGGCTTCGCGCATGATCAATTGCTTGAAGATGATCCGGTTCTGGCACATTTCGCCGGTGGCGACCTTGACCGGCGCCACGCCCAGGCGAATCTTGCGATGGCCCTCGATATCGTCGGGGCTGGTGGGTTCCTCGATGAACCACGGCTTGGCAAACGCCAATTCGCGCACCCAATCGATGGCGGTGTCGACTTCCCACACCTGGTTGGCGTCAATCATCAATTGGCGGTCCGGGCCCAATACTTCGCGGGCGATGCGTACGCGCCGCAGGTCATCCTGCAAGTCGTGGCCGACCTTGAGCTTGACGTGGTTGAAGCCGGCATCCACCGCTTCCTGGCACAGCCTGCGCAGCTTTTCGTCGCCGTAACCGAGCCAGCCGGCGGAGGTGGTGTAGCAGGGGTAGCCGTTGGCTTGCAGGTCGGCCAGGCGTTCAGCCTTGCCTTCGGCGCGTTGGCGCAGCAAGGCCAGGGCTTCGCTGGAGGTGATGCAGTCGGTGATGTAGCGGAAATCGATGCAGCGCACCAGCTGTTCCGGGCTCATGTCGGCGACCAGGCGCCACAGGGGTTTGCCTTCGGCCTTGGCCCACAAGTCCCACGCGGCATTGACGATCGCGCCGGTGGCCAGGTGGATTGCGCCCTTGTCCGGGCCGATCCAGCGCAACTGGCTGTCACTGGTGACATGCCGCCAGAAGCGGCCCATGTCTTCGGCGATCCATTCCAGGGTCAAGCCCACCAGCAGCGGCTGCATGGCCTGGATCGCCGCGCAGCAAATCTCGTTGCCACGGCCGATGGTGAAGGTCAGGCCATGGCCTTCAAGGGCCGGGTTGTCGGTCTGCAAAATCACATAGGCGGCCGAGTAGTCCGGGTCCGGGTTCATGGCGTCGGAACCGTCCAGGGACTGGGACGTAGGAAAGCGGATATCTTCGACGCGAATCGCGGTAATGGTAGTCATGAACGGCTCCTAGTCTCTTGTCAGGCGTCGACCGTGGTCTGGTTCTGTTCGCCGAGGCCTTCGATACCCAGGCGGATTTTTTGCCCGGGCTTGAGGTAGACCGGCACTGGCTTGATCCCCAGGCCGACACCGGGCGGGGTGCCGGTGGAAATCACATCCCCCGGTTGCAGGCTCATGAACTGGCTGAGGTAGCTGATCAGTTTGGGGATCTGGAAAATCATCGTGCGGGTGTTGCCGTTCTGGTAGCGGTGGCCGTCGACTTCCAGCCAGATCGACAGTTGGTGCGGGTCGGCGATCTCATCGCGGCTGACCAGCCAGGGGCCGAGCGGGCCGAAGGTGTCGCAGCCCTTGCCCTTGTCCCAGGTGCCGCCGCGTTCCAGCTGGAACTCGCGCTCGGAGACATCGTTGATCACGCAGTAGCCGGCCACGTGCTGCATGGCCTGGCTTTCCTCGATGTAGCGGCCACCCTGGCCGATCACCACGCCCAACTCCACTTCCCAGTCGGTCTTGGTGGAGTGGCGGGGGATTTCGATGTTGTCGTTGGGGCCGACGATGGCGCTGGTCCACTTGTTGAAGATGATCGGTTCGTCAGGGATGGGGGCGCCGGTTTCGGCAGCGTGATCGGCGTAGTTCAGGCCGATGCAGATGAATTTGCCTACCTGGCCGACACAGGCGCCCAAACGCGGATTGCCCGGTACCAGGGGCAGGCTCGCGGGGTCGAGTTCTTGCAGGCGAGCGAGGTTTTGCGGGAGCAGGGCGTCACCGGCGATATCACTGATGTGGGCGGACAGGTCACGCAGACGTCCATCAGCGTCCAGCAGGGCCGGGCGTTCCTGACCTTTTTCACCATAGCGCAGCAATTTCATGAGCAATCCTCTTATTGGAAGTGGGCGGTCAGTTGCTCCAGCCGCCGTCAATGATCTGGGTGGTGCCGGTGGTAAACGCGCTGGCATCGGCGCCAAGGTAAAGCGCCAACTGGGCAATTTCCTGGGGCGTGCCCAGGCGTCCCATCGGCTGGCGGGCGGTGAATGCGGCGTACACCTCGTCCTGTTGACGGCCTTCATGGCGGGCTTGTTCGACGATGCGTTGCTGCAGCGAAGGCGACTCCACGGTGCCCGGGCAGATAGCGTTGCAGCGGATGCGCTGGGTAACAAAGTCGGCCGCGACGGATTTGGTCAGGCCGATGACGGCCGCCTTGCTGGCGCAATAGGCAAAGCGGTTGGGCACGCCCTTGAGGCTGGAGGCCACCGACGACATGTTGATGATCGAGCCGCCGCCCGCCGCCAGCATCCCCGGCAGAAACGCGCGGATCATGCGGTACATGGCGGTGACGTTCAGGTCCAGGGCAAACGTCCAGTCGCTTTCCGGGCATTCGAGAATATTGCCGGCGTGCACCACGCCTGCGCAGTTGAACAGCACATCGAGCGGGCCGATCTCGGCAGCAAGGCGTTGAATAGCGCTGGCGTCGGTGACGTCGAGCAAGACCGTTTGCGCGCCCGACAAGTCAGCGAGCGCCTGTTGATTGATGTCGGCTGCAATCACTTCGGCCCCTGCCGCCAGATAGGCTTCGACGCTGGCGCGGCCAATGCCCTGGGCGGCGGCGGTGATCAGCACGCGTTTACCGGTGAGGTCCATGACAGACTCCCTTGATTATTGTTATTGGCTCAATGGTCAGGCCATTGAGGGCGTGAAACACCTGCATCTGCGGCATAGCGAACCCTGGTGGGTTTGCTATGATCAGCACACTGGAAACGATCCAATGGTCAGGCCATTGATCCAATTTTTAGCATGGGGCATCCCGGTCAACAAGCGGCTTTTTTGCGGGTTGATCGCTTTGACCGTGCTGTGCATGAATCGAGCTGAGCCTAGATGCCATTTCAAGTGATTGATAACCAACGTCTTTATCGACAGATTGCCGACCAGTTGCGGGCGTTGATCGACAGCGGAGAATTTCCGCCGGGCAGTCGACTTCCCGCTGAGCGTGAACTTGCCAAACTGCTGGGCGTGAGTCGCGCTTCCGTGCGTGAGGCGATGATTGCCCTGGAGGTGATCGGCCTGGTAGACGTGCGGGTGGGCAACGGCGTGCTGGTGTGTGAACCCGTGCAACCGACAGTCAGCCAGGAACCGGTGATGGCCCAGGCCACCCGGGATCAATGGAAAGAGTTCGATCCGGAACTCAACCTGCACGTCGACTTCAATGCCGAGATTCCACCGTTTTCCCTGCTCCAGGCCCGTCGCCTGATTGAGCCGGAAGCCGCCGCCCTGGCCGCCAAACATGCCACCGACGAAGAGCTGGCGGGGATCCGCGAGGCCTTCGAGCGTAATGTGCAGGACAACCGCGACGGCTCCCATACCCATCCGGGCGATCGCCTGTTTCACATTCGTATCGCCCAGGCCTCGGGCAATCCGGCGTATGCGTTGATGATTGCGCATTTGCTGGGGCATCGTTACGGCAGCATGTTCCAGCGGTTGCAGGCGCATTACACCTCGGACGACATGCCCCATCGCTCGGAAGACGAGCACCGCAAGATCCTCGATGCACTGGAACAGCGAGACGTGGAGGGTGCGCGACAGGCGATGCGCAAGCACCTGGAAGAGGTGGTACGGATTTTCATGCGGGCAGCGCAATGAGCGTTTTCTATGACGCCCGCGGCAATATCTACGGCGTAGTGAGCCCGGAGCATTTACGCAGCAAGGGTATCGACGTGCCGGACCGTGCCGACTTGGCCGCTGGCACCCGAGGTGTTTGGGCATTGGCGGCGATTGCCGCCGAGTGCGGTTGGGATGAGTTGCCGCGCCCGGCAGAGGCCAAGGCGCATCGTTGTGACGGTTTGTTGGTGGGGCCGTTCCAGGCCGCGCCGCCTTTTGACCTGTTGATCGTCAACACCGACGGTTCCCTGGCCGAACGCAGTGGCAATGGCCTGACGATCTTCGCCCAGTCGTTGACCGACCAGGGATTGATGGCGCAAGGCTGTGAGTTGCGGGTGCATCACGACAAGACAGACGCACTGTCGCCGGTGGTTACGCGGGTTGAGCCGGCGGAGTACGAACAGGTGCAGGGCTTTTGGCTGGCGCTCGGGCGTCCCGAGTTCGGGCCTTTGGCGGTAGGGGCTGTTGGTGTGGGCGCGGTCTCGCTTGAGGGAACTGAGGTGAGCCATGTTTCGCCACTGGCTGCGCTCAACCCCGAGTGGAATCACAGCCAGTTTGTGCGTGTGGGCAACCCGCATTGTGTGACGCTGGTACAGGACGCGTCAGCGTTGCCGGACAACGCCCAGCTGCATCGATCAGCCTGGTTCGATCCGCTGAGGGCGATTGCTTTCGCACCACCTGCCGGGGCCGGCCAACCTTGTATTTCCGGGGTCAACCTGCAATGGGTCGCCCGGGATTCAGGCAATCGCGTGATCGCGCGAGTGTTTGAGCGTGGTGAGGGGCCCACGGCGTCCTCCGGGACCAGCGCCAGTGCGGTGGCATGCGCCGCCTGGTCTGTAGGATGGGTGACGGCGGGTCAGGTGGCGGTGGTGATGCCGGGCGGTACCGCACCCGTACGGTTGCAAGCAGAGCCGGGTGAGTTGCTGAGCGTTAGCCTGTTCGGGACTGCGCGGCTGCAGGACGTTTGAAAAACGGAGTGGCTGGCTTAATTATCTTTGTCAGTCGCTTCTCTATAAATAAGCGGTCTTGGTGAGTGGCGGCGTAAGAGTATTCCTGTTAGTGAGTACTGGCTGTTTAACTGCATTTCTGTAATTGGTAAAAGACCCTTCCAATATCGATGTACGAATCTTCTTTTTTATTTTGAAGCGGCCGAATTTCGCCTGAAATCGCTAGTATTCCTGGAGTTCAGGCACTTTTTATCGGCTTCGAATTGAGTGGCTTTATCTGCGTTTTACGGGAGAAGTTATTTCAGCTCGACAATGAATGGCGGGTAACAACGGATGTTCAATACGCTTGTTTCGTCACGTTTCAAACTGGTCGTTGCAGGAATGAACCAGGCATTTCAGGTGCTGGCTTTTAAAGGCAGCGAAACGATTGACCAGCCTTTTTTTATTGAAGTGCAGTGGGTCAGTGAAAACCCCAGCCTGGATCTGGAGAAGTTACTTCACCAACCGGCCTATCTGGATTTTGGCGAGCCCGGTGAAGGCCTGCACGGGCAAATCTACAGCATTGGCCGGGAAGGCCCGGGGCAGCGGCTGACCCGCTACCACCTCACCCTTGCGCCGCGCGTGGCGTACCTGGCCCATCGTTGCGACCAGCGGATTTTCCAGCAGCGCAGCGTGCCGCAAATTATCGCGGCAGTGCTTGAGCAGCACGGCATCCTTGCTGATGCCTATACCTTCGAACTGGGGCCGGTGGTTTACCCACCGCGTACGTTCTGTGTGCAATACGCGGAAACCGACCTGCACTTTATCCAGCGGCTGTGCGAGGAAGAGGGCATTCACTACCACTTTCGCCACAGTGCAGACGCCCATGTACTGGTGTTGGGTGATGACCAGACGGTGTTTCGTCGTTTGCCGGCGCAACGCTACTGCCCGGCCGGAGGCCCGGCTGCCGAAACGCTGGTGATCCAGCGTTTCGATGTGCGCCTGGCCACGCGCAGTGCTCAGGTTGTTCGGCGTGACTACGACTTCGAACATCCGTCGCTGCGCTTGCAGGAGCAGGCCGGATCTTTCCCGGCACTTGAAGACTATCAATACCCTGCGGGATTCACGGGGCATCTGCGAGGTTCGCAGTTGGCCCGGCGTGGCCTGGAACGTCATCAACGCGACCGTCATCGGGCCCTGGGCCGCAGTGACCAGCCGGCTTTGCGCAGCGGGCATTTCCTGGAACTGCGCGGCCATCCGGACCGCACCTGTAATGACTTGTGGCTGATCACCGGCGTGCGTCACGAAGGCTATCAACCGCAGGTGCTGGAGGAGGCGGTGGTGGATGTCGAGGCATTCCACGGCTATCGCAATCGATTTACCGCAACGCCCTGGCGCGCCGCTTACCGCCCGCCGCTCAAGCACGTCAAACCGCGTATCAGCGGCAGCCAGACCGCAACCGTCACCGGGCCCGAGGGTGAAGACGTGCATTGCGACGCTCACGGCCGGGTGAAAATTCGCTTTCATTGGGACCGCCTGGACCAGCACGACGACAAGAGCAGCTGCTGGGTGCGTGTGGCGTCCGGATGGGCGGGTGACAGCTATGGCGCGGTGATGATCCCGCGTGTGGGCATGGAGGTACTGGTGACGTTCCTGGAAGGTGATCCAGACCGGCCAGTGATCAATGGTTGCCTGCCCAATACCTTGCAGCCTGTTGCCTATCCGTTGCCCCAACACAAGACCCGCAGTGTGCTACGCAGCCGCAGTTCGCCGGGCGGGACGGGGGCCAACGAGCTGCACCTCGAGGACCGCAGCGGCCAGGAACTCATCTACCTGCGCGCCCAACGCGATCTGGAGCAGCAGGTCGGCCACGACAGTCGGCTGGAGGTGGTGGGCGAACGTCGGGAAACCATCCACGGCTTGAGTGCCACCACCCTGGAAGACGAGGAACACCGCAGCATCGCCGGCGACCGCAAGGTTCGGCTTGGGGCTGATGATCACTTGCACGTGCAGGGCAACAGCCAGACCCTTGTCGGCCAGACCCTGGTGATCGAAGCGGGGCAACAGGTCCATCTGAAGGCGGGGGCCAACCTGGTTATCGATGCCGGTGCGCAGTTGAGCTTCAAGGCCGGTGGTGAGCATTTGCTGATTCAGGCTGGCGGGATTTTCAGCAGTCGGCCGATCACGTTGGGCGGTGCGCCTGCCGTGATTCGCACAGCCAACCCAGTTGGACCGGGTGACGTGGCTGCTTCGCCCGCATTTGCAGCGGATGGGCCGAAGGTTTCGGTTATCCAAGGCGCAGTCATGGAGCTGGCCAGAAGACTGGATGCGGACTTCTGTCCAGTGTGCGAGCGCTGCCGTGAAGGCCTGTGCGAATCCACGGGGAGGGCGGCTTGATGGAGATCGCGCCTGGCCAGTGGATGGCTGAACAGCAGCAGGCAGGGCGCCGGCTGTGCCTGGTTCTACAGGGTGAAAGCGATGCGCGTGGGGTACTGCTGGCGACACGCACGGTCGCTGAGTATCGCTGCCTCTATGGTGAAACCGTCGCATCGGAAATGGCAGCGGATGGGCCGATGCTCCTGTTGCTCGACCATGTCAGCGAGCCCGCATTGGTGGGTTTGCTGCAAAACCCCCAGCTTAATTGGGGCTGGTTGGGCAGCCTGCCTGGTGATGATTTATCGGGTGTTACCCGGCACTGGCGCGACAGGTTGGTGGTGGGAGCGGCGGGCAGTCAGGCGCTGTACCGCTTCCACGATAACCGCACCTTGGCGCGGGCCTTGGTTCACCTGCCTGCTCGGGACTGGCCTGTTTTTCTCGGGCCGCTGATCGGCGTGTGTTACTGGCAGGGTGAGCGTTGGAGTTGTGTCGATAACCCGGCTCCGGGGGCGTATCCGGTACCCGATCCTGCGCCGTGGCTGGAGGTGCCCAATCCCCAGGCGGGAGTGATTCTGCAAGCCAATATCCTGCGTTACCTGCTGGCCGAGTACAGCGAGGCGTTGAGCGCACTGGTTGAATTTCAAGACCCGAGAATCTGGTTGGCGCAGGTGCTGGAGCAAGCGCGGGCCTGGCAATGGGACAGGCCGGAACAGCTGGAGTTTTTGGTCGTGCGGCGGCTGTTGGAAGCCACTGGGGACGTGCTTATTCGATGGCAGCCGATGCGTGGGGAAGTGGCGGAGGATCATTTTCAGCGGGTGGTTGGGGAGTGGCGTCGGGTGGAGCGGGAGCAGCAGGATGCGTAGGGGAATTATGTCGGGCGTGTGGCGAGGGGTATTCGTTTGCAGTGTGCTGGGTGTTTCCGGTTGTGTGATGAAGCCTGCTGATAGTTTCACTTTGGAGGTCGATTTGCCGGCGAATTACAGACTCAGAGGCGATGCAACTTACGTCCCCGGAACAGGTGAGACTTGCACTTTACGATGGCGTCCAGGTGATCTGCCAGAGATCAAGATATTCGACGCTCTTGAGAAGTCGGTGGCGAATCGGGCGAGCTTTGAGTTGCCTCTGACGGAGACGGTGAACGGGTGTCCGTTAGTGCTGCGTTACATGACGTTTGATGTCTATGCGAAGTCGGCTGAGCACTTGTCGGACAGTGGGGGGGATTTTGCGTTTATCGGTGTGCATGATTGGGTTGAACCCCATATGTCTCGAATGCCGGGGCCAGGTACCTTGGAGGTGCCGGGGGCCTGTCAGTGGTTACTCAGGCCGGCAGGGCCAACGCAGGCGACTGATAACGTATTTCAATGCAACCTGGTAGATGCAAGAGGACTGCCGCCAACGACTGCAACGGGTGGCCGTGTGCAGCGTGATGAGCTGAACGGTAAAACGGTGAGGCTCGTGTTTGGGGAAATCTGATGGGGAGCGTACTTATCTTTAACTTTTACTGAATAAGGATATTCAGCGATGGCGCTTACAGAATGGAAACAACCCTTTTTCAGCGGGAAAATGCCGGCTTGTGCAGTGCGTGGATGTTGGCTGAGTTTTTGTCTGGTGGACGAATCAGGTGACGGAAACGCTTATGGGGGTCTTGCGTACAAGGTTTTTGACAGCACAGGTCAACAATATGCAGGTCGTTTGGATGGAAACGGTTTCGCAAAGTTGGACAACCCATATCGAGGGCCTGTGGTTCTGATCTTCGATGCGCCATATGAAATGAGCGGGGATTACTACGCAACGTTGCAAACGCGTGGTTGTTATCCACTGCCTATCACCGAGCTTCAGGTACGAGCCGAACAGACGCGGTTTTCACGTGTAGACGGGGAGCGCGTCGAGCGAAACCCGGCAGGGCGGGAAACAGGCAAATTCTATCAAGTCGAGGTCAGTGACTTGGTCTTGCACACTGCTCATTTGCCTCCCTTGGCGCCCAGAACCCATCGACCACCGCGGCATGCGCTCCGCATGCTGGCTGAACTTGGGTTTGGCCCCCCTCAGCCCAAGCTGACAGGGCTGGTTTTATTTCCTGACCTGCACACTGTGCTGGAGGTAAGGCCGCTGCGTGCGTTACGCCCGTTGTTGTCGATTGAAGACCAGTTCTGTGCCTTGAACCTTTATCAGTTGGCGCTTATGGCTACCTTGAGTTATTGCGATTTTGGGCAGGAACCATCGACTCCGCCGATGGACCAGGTCAGCTTTCCCATAGAGCCCAGTGTGGGCAATTTTTTTTCCGAACAACTGTCGGGCTATCAGGAGGCTTGGAAGTTCGATTCCGACCAGGTGGAACACTTTTATCCCGTGTATGAAGACGTGCCGTACTCGCAACGATTCGAGGTGTTGCCTTTTGATCCTGAGTTGTATGAGCAAAATCGATCGGGGCAAGGAGAGTCCCCGGCCCACCCAGCGAAGCTGCATTTTTTTGATGACGAGGAGAATGGCACTGATACTCAGGCGTTTATCAGCCATCACGACCATGTGATCCTGATCGCAGTGCGGGGCACTGCAAGCCGTTCCGATGGGCTGAGTGATGCCAATGCTCACCAGGTCGCTTTTGTCGAGGGTGTTGGTAAGGTTCATGAGGGCTTTTATGGCGCGTATCGGGCGATGCGTGATTTTGCGCTGCATTACCTCGACCGGTTCTACATAGGCCAGCGCATCATAATTTGTGGCCATAGTCTCGGCGGCGCCATAGCACTGCTGCTGGCAGAGTCTCTTAGGCGAATTCCAGGTTACGACCGCAACATCCTTCTTTACACCTATGGCGCTCCCCGCGCTGCCGACTCTGAGTTCACTGACGGTGCTTCATCTTTGGTGCATCACCGCATCGTCAATCATAACGACCCGGTACCCAGCGTCCCGGCACCCTGGATGAACACAACTGCCAAACTCTGGATTCCCGGGCTTGTTACCCTGTTCAGCAATCCTGCACCTGCTGGCCTGCTGTTCGCACTTGGGTTGGTGCGGGTGGGCGGGAACGCCTATCAGCATCACGGCTCCCAGCAGCATTTCATGCCGATTGCCTTGCCCGACGGCACACAGTCTTCAATATTGTGGAACCCCGGGTGTGAGTCGATCGAAGAAGCTGCATGCAATCGCGCGATTCAACTCAGCGGTGATATGCCGGACCGGGCCAACCTGATCAAGCAGCTAGTCCAATACAAGCAGCACTTTATGACCGCAAGCTACATCCCGGCAGCCTGGGCGACGTTACGCCGCTGGCAGCAAACCGTGGACGCCGACGGAACACTGGTGACTGCGAGTGAATTTGAGCTGATCGAAAAAGCGCTGATCAGCATGCGGCAACAACTGCGGGAGAAAAAACGAGAACTGGACCGCTATCGACCGACCAATCAGCGTGGTTATGAAGATATCCAGGCCTTGAGCATCGAAGCTGATCGTCTGCAAAGTAGTCGCGACCGCCTGGCAACCCTCCGCTGGCGCCGCCTCCAGGCCCGCGACGTCTACGGCAGCCACGCTTCATCCCCAACCCTGCAATCCAGCCTGAAACGCTGGTTCGCTCACCCGCAAAATCGCGTACTCACCCAAGTGGCGAGCATCCCGCCACAATCGGATGATGGCTGGGGAAAGCCACAAACCCTCGATATAGATTCAATCGTATGAGCCTACAAAAACTCCACCTGCGCCGGCCGGCGTTTCATCAACACTTTGCCCGCTCGAATCGAATACAACGGCAAGCCCTGGCTGCGAATCACTTCATAGTCGCTGTCTGCAGACAGGATCAACAGGTTCGCCGGGCGTCCCGGTTCCAGGCCATAACGATCCCCCAGGGCCATCGCCCGGGCGCTGTTGTCGGTGACCAGGTCGAGGGCACTTTGCAGGTTGCGGTAGCCAAGCATGTGGCAGATATGCAACCCGGCTTCCAGCACCCGCAAAATGTTGCCGTTACCCAAGGGGTACCAAGGGTCGACGATGGAGTCCTGGCCGAAGCAGACGTTCATGCCAGCCTCCAGCAGTTCGTTGACCCGGGTCACGCCGCGGCGTTTGGGGAAAGTGTCGAAGCGGCCCTGCAAGTGGATGCTTTCGGTAGGGCAGGAGACAAAGCTGATGCCCGAATGCCCCAGCAGGCGGAAGAGTTTGGCGCAGTAAGCATTGTCGTAGGAGCCCATGGCCGTGGTGTGGCTGGCGGTCACGCGGGCGCCCATGTCACGGCTGCGGGCTTCTTCGGCCAGCACTTCAAGAAAGCGCGAGTGTGGGTCGTCGGTTTCGTCGCAGTGCACATCGACCAGGCAACCGGTGCGTTCGGCCAGGTCCATCAGGAACTTCACCGAACTCACCCCTTGGTCACGGGTGTATTCAAAGTGCGGGATGCCGCCGATCACGTCGGCTCCCAGGCGAATGGCCTCTTCCATCAGCTCGCGGCCATTGCGGTAGGACTCGATGCCTTCCTGGGGGAACGCGACGATTTGCAGGTCGATCAGGTGGCCGCTTTCCTCGCGTACTTCAAGCATGGCCTTGAGCGCGGTGAGGTCCGGGTCGGTGACGTCGACATGGGTGCGCACATGCTGGATGCCATGGGCGGCCAGGGTCTGGATGGTTTTTTTGGAGCGGGTCTTGGTGTCTTCCAGGGTGATGGTGGCCTTGCGCTCGCCCCAGCACTCGATGCCTTCAAACAGGGTGCCGCTCATGTTCCAGCGCGGCTCGCCGGCGGTCAGGGTGGCATCGAGGTGAATGTGCGGCTCGACGAAAGGCGGGACCACCAGGTTGCCGGCGGCGTCCAGGTCGTCGGGGCCTGCCAGGGGGGCCGCGCCTTGTTGGGTGATGCTGGCGATCCGGCCGTGTTCCAGGTGCAGATCATGCAGGCCTTCACGGTTGCGCAGGCGGGCGTTGATGATGTGCATGGGCAAGTTCCTCTTGGCAAAAAACAGTCAGGCAGACAGCCGCCAGATCATCAGCGCGATGCCGATGTCCAGGCGGTCATAAGCATTGTCCAGCGTCAGCCCGCACAGGGCTTCGATACGCTGGACGCGGTGCGTCAGGGTGTTGCGGTGAACCGCCAGCCGTTGGGCTGCGGCCACAAGGTTACCATTCTCGTGGAACCAGGCCTCCAGGGTCGGCATCAGGCTTGGGCCATGGTGCAGGTCGTGGCGCAGCAGCGGCCCCAGGCGTTCGTTGAGGAACTGATCGAGCAGGGCGCGATCACGTACGCCACTGAGCAGCTTGAGCACGCCCAACTCATCGTAGACACACAGCCCGGCGCGTTCACTGAACCGTCGCGCAGCGGCCAATGCCTGGCGCGCCTCATCCAGGGCCTGGGCCAGGCGCGCGGGTGGGTGCGGGGCAGCACTCAGGCCGATAAACAGTTTCAACGGTGCCAGGCGCAGATTCAGTGCCTTCAACCAACCCGCCAACAACTGACGGTTCGCCAATGCCGCACCCGCGTCTATCGCAGGCAGCAGCAACGTCCATTGTCCGGCACGCCCCAGCACGGGCGGGCGCGACGGATGCTGCGCAGCAAACTGGCGCAGACGGCGGGTAATCGCATCGTGTTGTCGGGCAAGCTGCGCCTCGACCACTGGCGCCTCACCTTGGGCAAACAGCGCGTCGCTGCCGTCCAGTTGCAACTGGACGAGTTGCCAATGGCCGGCCAGCGGCATGTCCAACTGCGCAGCGCGGTGCAGCAGCAAATCCAGGGATTGATAATCACCGGCCAGCAGGCGCTCCAGCACATCGTGTCGCGAGCGCCCCAACTGCTGCGACTGGATCAACGCCGAACCGATGGCCTGGGTCACCAGTACCATCTTCAACGAGTAAGGCTGTTCGATCAGCGGCATGCCCGCCGCTTGCGCCGCTTCCAGCAAACGCTGGGGAATCGCCTGGATATAGTCCGGCCCCGTGAGGATCACCAGGCCGGCGACCTGGCGCTGACAGGCTTCGTCCAGCAGCACCAACAGATTGGCCTCGTCCCGTGGGTGATTGATACCGGTGACGAACACCAGTTCGCCCCCCAGCACCCATTCGGCAATGCCGCTGTTTTCTGCGACATAGGGCCAGCGCACCGTGTTCTCCAGGCCGGCTTCCCCGGCCCGCAGGCACATCGATTCAAGGCCGGGCAAGGCCAACACGTCGGCGATTGTCAGGCTCATGCCTGGACGTCAGCCAAAGGTGCCCGCACCCGCAATACGCTGGTCAGCACGATGTAGGTCAGGGACGCCGCCACGATCCCCACCAATGGCGCCACCCAGGGTGAATGAAAGGCCAGCACCGTACCCACGGCATAGGCGATCAGCCCTGGCCAGTTGAAGGCCGGCAGGCGTGTATCGGCCAGGCGCGGATAGTGGCCGCGATAGCGATAGAAGAAATCCGCCATGATCACCCCGCCAATCGGTGGGATCACCGTGCCCAGCAGGATCAGGTAGGGCACCAGCATGTCGTACATGCCCAGCAACGCCAGCAGGGTGCCGATCACCGCACCGGCCAGGGTCACCGTTTTGCGGCGCTTGGTGCGCAGCAGGTTGCAGCCGGCGACGGCGAAGTTGTAGATGGTGTTGTCCTGGGTGCTCCAGATATTCAGCAACAGCATCGCCATGGCCGCCATGGCGAAGCCTTGCAGCAGCAACACTTCGACCACGTCGGGCTGCTGGTAGACGATGGCGCCATAGGCACCGATCAACACCATCAAGCCGTTGCCGATAAAGAAGCCGATCAGGCTGGCCAGCACCGCGACCCTGGCCGAGCGTGAGAACCGCGTCCAGTTGGTAGCCTGGGTCGCGCCGCTGACAAAGGTGCCGAACACCAGCGTGATAGCCGTGGACATGTCCAGCTCACCGGTCGGCACCACCGCCAGCAGTCCATCGAGCCCGCCGACCTTGACGGTGGCGACCCACATCGACAGAAACAACAAAATACCCATGGCCGGCACGGCGATGTAGGACAGAATCTCCAACCCGCGATAGCCCACGTAGGCCGTCGCGCAGAACACCATGCCAAACAGCACCATCAGCCCGAGTACGCTGCCCTGGCTCAACTCGAAATACTTGCCCAGTACTACGGCTGCGGTGGCGGTGCCCCAGGCGTACCAGCCGATCTGGGTAAAACCGAGAATCAAGTCGCTGAGTTTGCTGCCCACTTCACCGAAGCAGAAGCGCCCCATCAATACTGAATTCAAACCGCTCTTGAACGCGATGTAACCCAGGCCTGCGGCGTAGATACCCAACAGCAGGTTACCCAGGGCCACGACGCCGAGCATCTGGGTAAAGCTGAAGGCCACCCCCAGCTTGCCGCCGGCGAACATGGTCGCGGTAAAAAAGGTAAAGCCCAGCAGCACCATGGCGGTGGAGGCCAGGCCTTTGCGGGCATGCATGGGCACCTCGCTGAGAGGGTAGTCATTGCCCGGTTCGTTCTGCGTCATGTGCCGTTCTCCCTGAATGAGTGACGCAGGCCTATTGCACCCGTCGTGCCAAGTGCGAGGCAGTGACGGGCGCACGGTCAGGACTGTGCAGGTTGCACAGTATTTATAGCCAAACAGGGGAAACACGCAGGCGGGATTGGTCTTTCTGCCCACTCAGGCGCGAAAGCGGTGCAGGGTGATACAAATTGGATCACCCGTGATTCAATCGAACAGGGTGTGAGTGGTCTGCCCGCGATGAAAGGCAAAAGCGGCCTCAAGGTCGCTTTCAATGGTGCGGCCACGGGACAGCGGCGGCAGATCGTCCAGGCTGAAGAAGCCAACTTCGGTGGTTTCGAAACCGGCCGCCGGCGCCAGTTGATCAACCCGTTCGCACAGAAAGTAGAGTTTGTAGAAGTCCCGGATATCCGGCCGGTACAAGCCTTTGGCCTTGTGGGTGACGCTGTACAGCGCCTTGGCCGTGACCGTCAGCCCGGCCTCTTCGCGAATTTCCTTGACGATGTTTTCAGCCGCCGACAAACCAATATCCGCATAACCGCCGGGCAATGCCCAGCAGCCATCCGTGAGCTCGCGGACCAACAGGATCCGGTCACCGTCAATCACTGCGCCCCGCACATCAATCATGGGCGTCGAATAACGTTTGGCAAAATCCGGCACCAGCCCGGTGATGCGCTCCAGCGGTACTTCGCCCAATTGCGCCAGCATGCTGTGGGCAATCTGGGCGATTTCCTCAAGGCGCTCGCGCTCGAAGTCATCGGTGCAGAAGTGCAGCCCCGTGGAGGCCAATGCTTGCAGGCGCTTGGCCTGGGCCAGCCAGGTGTTTTCCATGGGAGCTCCTTCAGTGCGAGGCGGTGAGGTCTTTTTGCATGTAGACCCGACGCAGGCCGTTTTCCTCGGCCCGGTGGGTTTCCACATAGCCTTTGCGGGTGTACAGGGCGATGTTTTCGGTCATCGCTTCATTGGTGTAGAGACGAATGGAGCCATGCCTGGCCTGGCCTTCCGCGAAGCCCAGCAACAGGCGCCCGTAACCCAAGCCCTGGGCACCGGGGTCGACGGCCAGGTTATCCAGCAGCAGGTACTCATCGTGATGAATCAGTACGACAAAGCCGTGGACCTGGCCCGCACTCTCCAGCACATGCACCCGTTCGGCAGCGACCTGCTGGCGATAGTCATCCAGCATCGGCCCTGGCTTGCGCCCGATTCGCTGGATGTAAGGGGAGTAGGCGGCGTGGACGATCGCTTCAATTGCGGCGATATCGTCGCCGGTAGCGGGGCGGATATGGGTTGGCATCGCAGCGCTTCCTGTACAAGAGGCCACGACTGTAAGGGAGTCACCGGCATAAAAAAACCACCGCAAGGGTGGTTTTTTACATCGCCGGCTTATTCGCCGCGATAGATGCAGCCGCTGGTGCAGGTCTCATGGATGCGAATCGCGCTGAGTTCCGGCAACAGCGGTTTCAGTTCATTCCAGATCCACTTGGCCAGCACTTCGCTGGTGGGGTTTTCGAGGCCCGGGATGTCGTTGAGGTAGTTGTGGTCGAGGCGTTCGTAGAGCGGCTTGAAAATCGCCTTGATCTCCGAGAAGTCACGGATCCAGCCGGTGTGCGGGTCGAGGTCGCCGCTGAGGTGGATCGCCACCTTGAACGAATGGCCATGCAGGCGCCCGCATTTGTGGCCTTCCGGAACGTGGGGCAGGCGGTGGGCGGACTCGAAGGTAAACTCTTTGAAGATTTCCACAGGGTTTTTCAGCTCGGTGAGGTGTCTGGCAGGCGGCGAGTTTAACAGTTTGTCGCGGCCGCGCGCATACCGCGTAGCAGCTGTCGAGCCATGGCGAGGCTGCGTTTGCGATTTGTCTGACAAACCGAGGTGCTGCCGACGCAGCCTCGCTTGGGCTCGACAGCTGCTACGGAGAGGGCGCTAGAGAGCCAGCAGGCGTTCGCCCAATTGGCCATTGTCGGCCAGTTGCAGAAACTCATCCCCCAGCCGCTGGCTTTCGCTCATTGCGGTTTGCCAGTACTTGTTGCGGCCCGGGTCATCCCCCATGAAGCGCTTGAAGTCACTGCGGTCCGGCAGTTTGCCGTGGGGCAGTCGCGCCAGGTATTCCTTCGACGGCGCCAGCAGCAGGACATCCTGCAAACCCTGTTGATTGGCGCGGCGCCATGGCAAGCCTTTGTCGAACCAGCCGGGAATGACCCGGTCGGTGAAGTGCGGGTACAGCACGATGTCATCGCCGTGGTAGGGCAGGTCGAGGTGATAGTCCAGCAGGCCGCCATCGCGGTAAGTGCCTTGGCCTGCACCCGGCAGGTCGCGTACGCCTTGCATCACCATGGGGATCGAGCCCGACGCCAGCAAGGCCTGGCGCAGGTTGCCCAGTTCCAGATCAAGGAAGCGCGACGGGAAATCCTTGAGCGCATGCAGCGGTGGCGCCTGGCGTGGGTCGTGGACGATCAGCCGTTCGAAGTGCCGGGACAACCGCGCGCGGCCCCTCAGGTTGTCGGCGATCACCGAGGACAACCCCAAACCAAGCCGACCGCGATGATCGTCGGCGAGCAGGCCATGGCTTTTGACCACCATGATGTTCAGCCGGTAGTGCGGGTTGTCGAGCACGCGGGCATCGCGGCCGGCCAGCAAGTCATCGAGCATGCGCACGCAGCTCTGGCTGACTTCGGCCATGGTCACGCCTTTGGCAAAGCTTTGTGCGTTGTACAGCCGGCCCAGGTCGAGCAGGCCTTGCACCGGGTCGGGCAGGCACGCACTGGCAAACCGCCAGGAGCCTATCGAGGCGCCGATCAGCGCACGCTCGCGGGGCGCCCGGGGCAGCCAGTCACCAAACAGCGCCAGGTCCAGACCCTGGATGCCCAGCGCCTTGGGCCCGCCGGCAGCGCCGGGAAGGATGCCGACGTCCGCAGGCGCAAGCCCCTGCTCACGAATGCGTGCAAAAGCGCGTTTACCGGCCTTGAGGGTCAAGGCGGGGAACTTCATATGGATGGCAGTCATACCGGTCTCATTTACCGCGAGCAGGGCAGTATAGAAAATCTTGGCCGGTTGCAGGCAAAGGTCTCGCAGAGAATTGCCATGGTGGCAATTCAGTTTCAGTTAAGTTGGATCCAGTACCGTGAGCCCCGTAGGCAAAATATCCCGAAACGGAGACTCACCATGAAAACCCTCACAGCCTTGATCGCCAGCAGTATCATCGCCCTCACCGCAGGCGTCGCCCAGGCTCGCGACCTGGGGCCGGACGAAGCACTGAAGTTGCGCGACGCTGGTACCATTGTGTCTTTCGAGAAGCTCAACGCCACGGCGTTGGCCAAACATCCCGGCGCCACCGTGCATGAAACCGAGCTTGAAGAGGAATACGGCAAGTACCTTTATCAGGTTGAACTGCGCGACGCCCAGGGCGTCGAGTGGGACCTGGAATTGGACGCCGTCACCGGCGCCGTCCTCAAGGATCATCAGGATACGTAATGAAGGTAAATCTACGCACCAGCGTTCAAGTGGCGCTGGTGCTCCTGGCATTTTGCTCAGGCCTGGCCGCTCGTGACCTGGGCCAGGACGAAGCGCTGCGCCTGCGCCAGGAGGGTGTGATCGCGCCGCTTGAGCATCTGCTGGGCCCGGCTTTCGAGCGCTACCCGGGCGCCAAGCTGCTGGACGCCGAGCTTGAAGAGCACAAGGATCGCCCTGTGCGCTATATCTATGAAATCGAACTATTGACGGTGGAAGGCGTGGTGCGCGAGATCGAACTCGATGCCAACACTGGTCAACTGCTCAAAGACAAGGAAGACGACTGATGCGCCTGCTGCTGGTGGAAGACCACGTACCCCTGGCCGATGAGCTGATGGCTGGGCTCAATCGCCAGGGCTATGCCGTGGACTGGCTGGCAGACGGGCGCGATGCGGTGTATCAGGGGCGCAGCGAACCCTACGACCTGATCATCCTTGACCTCGGCCTGCCGGGTTTGCCCGGGCTTGAGGTGTTGACGCAATGGCGTGCCGCCGGCCTGGCCACGCCGGTGCTGATCCTCACTGCCCGCGACTCCTGGGCCGAGCGCATCGAAGGGCTCAAGGCCGGGGCCGACGACTACCTCAGCAAACCGTTCCATCCCGAAGAGCTGCACCTGCGTATCCAGGCCTTGCTGCGTCGTTCCCATGGCCACGCCAATCAGCCCACCTTGCAGGCTGCCGGCTTGCACCTGGATGAGGGTCGCCAGTGTGTGATGCGTGATGGCGAGGAGATCCAGCTGACCGCGGCCGAGTTTCGGCTGCTGCGTTACTTCATGCTGCACCCCGAGCAAATCCTTTCAAAAAGTCACCTGGCCGAACATTTGTACGATGGCGAGACCGAGCGTGACTCCAATGTGTTGGAGGTCCACGTCAACCACCTGCGCCGCAAGTTGGGCCGCAGCGTGATCGAGACCCGGCGCGGCCAGGGTTATCGGTTTGGCGCCAGCCCGGCATGAAGTCGATCCAGCGGCGCCTGAGCCTGGGGCTGATCAGTGTGATGGTGATCGTCGGTCTGGTGCTGGCGCAGACCAGCCTGTGGCTGTTCGAAATGGGCCTGCAACGTTACCTGGAGTCCGGCTTGCGCAACGACAGCGAGAACCTGCTGGTGGCGCTGGTGCGCGGGCCGGCGGGGGTGCAACTGGATGAGCAGCGGTTGTCTCCTGCGTACCAGCGTCCGTTTTCCGGGCACTATTTCCGTATCGATTTTGCCGACACCCATTGGCGTTCCCGCTCGCTGTGGGACCAGGAACTGCCGCAGTTGCCCCACGCCGGGCTCAAGGGCAACCTGCAGTTGGGGCCGGAAGGCCAGCAGTTGCTGGTACTGCGTTCGGACTACAAACGGTTTGGCCAGTCGATTTCCATCAGCGTGGCCCAGGACTACACACCCGTCAGAGAAAGCTTTCGGCTGATGCGCCAGATCGGCCTGGTGCTGGGGCTGGCGGCGCTGTTGCTGATCCTGATTCTGCAACGGGTCACCGTGCGCCGCGCCTTGCGCCCGCTGGAGACCGCACGCAACCAGATCGCCCAACTGCAGCAGGGCCAGCGCTCGCAACTGGATACCCAAGTGCCGGTGGAGCTGGAGCCGCTGGTGGCGCAGATCAACCATCTGCTGGCCCACACCGAAGACAGCCTCAAGCGCTCGCGCAATGCCCTGGGCAATCTCGGCCATGCCTTGAAAACCCCGTTGGCGGTGTTGTTGAGCGTGGCATCCAGTGAACAGCTCAAGGACCATCCGCAACTGAGCAAGCTGCTGCGGGAACAGTTGGAGCAGGTGCAGCAACGGCTTAATCGTGAACTCAATCGTGCCCGCCTGGCCGGAGAGACACTGCCGGGTGCCTTGTTCGATTGCGACGGCGAATTACCGGGGTTGCTTGCGACCCTGAACATGATCCATGGCGAACACCTGGATTTGAGTTACCGCGTGCCGCCCGGTTTGCAATTGCCGTGGGACCGCGAAGACCTGCTGGAACTGTTGGGCAACCTGCTGGACAACGCGTGCAAATGGGCGGATGCGGAGATTGTGTTGAGCATCGGCGAAACCCCGGAAGGCTTTCGGTTGGCTGTCGAAGATGACGGGCCGGGGATTCCCGAGAGCCAGCGTGATCAGGTGTTCAGCCGAGGCACGCGGTTGGATGAGCAGACTGACGGGCATGGTCTGGGGCTGGGCATCGTGCGGGATATTGTCGAGGTGTGGGGCGGGGTGCTTCTGTTGCAGGAGAGCGAGCTGGGCGGGTTAAAGGTCATCATCGACCTGCCACGCCGCCATTGAAAACAAACCGTAGCAGCTGTCGAGCCTCGCCAAGGCTCGACAGCTGCTACGGGATACTCGGGCTGATTGCCGGAGTATCCCGCAACTCATCAAACCCTGAACTGATCCATCAGGCCCTGCTGCTGATTCGCCAGGCTGTTCAACGCCTGGCTGACCCGCGCCGATTCATTCGCCTGTTCGGACAACGACTCCGTCACATCCCGAATCGTCGCCACGTTGTTGTTGATCTCCTCGGCCACCGCACTTTGCTCTTCGGCGGCGCTGGCGATCTGCAGGTTCATGTCGCTGATTACCGTTACCGCATCGCCGATCTGGCGCAAGGCGGTCACGGCCTGGCCCACTTGTTCGACGCTGCCCTGGGCCTGGCGATGGCTGTTGCTCATGGAACCGACCACTTCCTGGGTACCGCTTTGCAGTTGCTCGATCACCAGGCGGGTTTCCTCCACCGACTCCTGGGTACGTCGCGCCAGGTTGCGCACTTCATCGGCGACCACCGCAAAACCACGACCGGCTTCACCCGCACGGGCGGCCTCGATAGCGGCGTTCAGTGCCAGCAGATTGGTCTGCTCGGCGATTGCACGAATCACTTCCAGTACCGAGCCGATCTTCTCGCTGTTGGCCGCCAGTCCTTCAACCTGGGTCATCGCGGTGCTCATATCCGCCGCCAGGTGGCCGATGCTGGTGGTGGTGCGGTCGATCACGGTCAAACCTTCACGCGTCGCCTGATCTGCATCGCGGGCCGCCTGGGCGGCTTGCGCTGCACTGCGGGCGACGTCCTGGGCGGTGGCGCTCATCTCGTGGGAGGCGGTGGCCACCTGGTCGACCTGACGGTATTGCTGCTCCATGCCGGCACTGGTTTCAGTGGCGATGGCGGCCGACTGGTCGGCGGTGCCACGGGCGTCCTGCACTGAGCGTTTGACCTGGGCAATGATCGGCTGCAGCTTGTCGAGGAAGCGGTTGAACCAGCCGGCCAATTCGCCGAGTTCGTCGTGTTTGTCGTAGGCCAGGCGGCGGGTCAGGTCACCTTCGCCACTGGCAATGTCTTCCAGCATGCGTGCCACGCCGAGGATCGGCCGGGTCACGCTGCGGGCCATCAGCCACACCAGCAACAGGCCGACGATTGCTGCCAGCAGGCCCAGGCTCAGTTCCAGCAGGGTGCCCTTGGCGTTATCGGCGTCCAGTTTGGACTTCAGGGCTTCAGCCGGAGCCACCAGGACTTTTTCCGGAACATCCAGCAACACGCCCCACGGCTTGCCATCGGGGATCGGCTGGAACGGCGCGAGCACCTTGAGTTGGTGGTCGGTGCGCACGCTGCGGGTCTGGGTGCTGGTGGAAAGCGAACTGATCAATTGCGCGCCGTTGGCGGTGTCGACGGCATCCAGGCGCTGGCTGAGTTTGCCGGCGTCCGGACTGTAGCCGGCCAGCAGGCCCACCGGGCTGATGATGCTGACGCTGGTCTGGCCGTCGTAGAGTTTCTGGCTGGCGCCCTGGCTGACGGCTTGCAGGCTGTTGAGGTTGATGTCCACCGACAGCGAGGCGATGACTTTGCCGTTGACCATCAGCGGGAAGACGATGCTGGTCATCAGCACCTTTTGCCCATCGATCACATAGAAGTACGGCTCGATCACGCAGGGCTTGAGTGTGGTGCGCGGGCAGGTGAACCAAGCGTTGGCTTTTTCGCCGCTGGGTCCGACGCTGGTGTCGGACATGTCGCTTTCGGGCAGCGACATTGAAGTCAGCTTGCCCGCAGTCGGCTGGGACCAGTACAGCGCAAAGCGGCCCTTGTCGTTGCTGCCCAGCTCTTGCTGGTTGGCGAACAGTTCGTCCTTGCCATCCAGTGCGTTGGCCTCGAATACCAGGGACAGGCCCAGCAGGTCAGGGTTGGCCTGCAGCGCAGCCTTGACCTGGCGGGTCAGGTCTTCGCGCAGGTCGAAGGCATCCAGGAAGCGTTTCTCGGCCTGCTCGCGCAGGAACAACACCTGCCGGGAAAAACCGTGGCCGTATTGATAGGCGTCCATGAACTGCTGGCGAATGCCCAAGGCCTGGACCTCACCCTGGGCTTCGATGCGCGCCTGGGCGGCTTCGTCGAGCATTTCCATACTGGAAGCCTTGACCAGGTCGGAGCTCTGCGCCATGCGGTACAGCGAGAGACCTACCAGCAAGGTCACGATGCCCAGCAGGCAAAGACCGGCCAGCAGGGTAATTTTCCATTGAATGGACAGCTGTCTGAGCGACATGGAGCCTTCCTTAACCTTTCGATACGACAGAGACGATCTGCCTGTATCGGCCGCTCGGAAATTTTCTTTATTCAAACGATCAATTTAAAGCTGTTTGTGTGGCGAGGGGGCTTGTCCCCCGTTGGGCTGCGTAGCGGCCCCAAAAAAAGCGGGAGCGCTGCGCACTCCAACGGGGGACAAGCCCCCTCGCCACAGGACAAGCCCCCTCGCCACAGACAAATCCCCTAACCACTGACAAACCTTCTCCCCACTTTTTTGACAAGGCAGGCCGGGTGCTGCAAAGTGCGCGCCCTCTAATAAAACTCCCTTAAAACCTGGTTTGCGGCAGCCGTTCCCGACAGCAGCCCGGGCAGGTGCGTGCTTTTTTCATGTTTTCTGTCTTGAGGTAACGATGATTAATGCAGTAATCGCCGCGGTCGGCACCATGCTGGTGCTCAGCTTGTCCCGCGTGCATGTGGTGATCGCGATCATTGTCGGCGCCCTGGTGGGTGGCCTGACCGGCGGCCTGGGTATCGACGCGACGCTCAAGGCGTTCAACAGCGGCCTGGGTGGCGGTGCGACGGTGGCGTTGTCCTACGCGCTGCTCGGCGCGTTCGCCGTGGCGATTGCCAAATCCGGCCTGGCTCATGCGCTGGCCGATAAAGCCCTGCTGCTGGTGGATCGCCAGGAAGCCACGGGCGGCAGTCACGTCAAATGGCTGCTGATCGGTCTGCTCTGGGTGGTGGCCATCGCCTCGCAGAACATCCTGCCGATCCACATCGCGTTTATCCCGCTGCTGGTACCGCCGCTTTTATATGTGCTGACCAAACTGCAGCTGGACCGCCGTCTCATCGCCTGCGTCATGACCTTCGGCCTGATCACGCCCTACATGTTTCTGCCGGTGGGCTTCGGCAACATCTTCCTGAATCAGATCCTGCTGGCCAACGTGGCCAAGAGCGGTGTCGACATCAGCCAGGTCAATGTCACCCATGCCATGGGCCTACCGGCGCTGGGCATGGTGGTCGGTTTGCTGGTGGCGGTGTTTGTCAGCTACCGCAAGAAGCGTGTGTACGACCTGGAGAAGATCGAGCGAGTCGAGCAGGTGGCGGTGCACTACAACCCGCTGACCCTGCTGGTGGCCGGCCTGGCGATTGCGGCGGCGTTCATTATCCAGCTGTGGCTGGACTCGATGATCATTGGCGCCCTGGCCGGGTTCCTGATCTTTTCGGTGTCGGGCATCGTGCGCTGGCGCGACACCGATGACCTGTTCACCGAAGGCATGAAGATGATGGCGATGATCGGCTTCATCATGATCGCCTCGTCAGGCTTTGCCGAAGTGCTCAAGGCCACCGGTGAAGTGCAGACACTCGTGCAAGCCTCCGCGGCATTTATCGGCCATAGCCGCGGTGTGGGCGCGCTGCTGATGCTGCTGGTGGGCTTGCTGGTGACCATGGGCATCGGCTCGTCGTTTTCCACGGTGCCGATCCTGGCGGCGATCTTTGTGCCGCTGTGCGTGCAACTGGGCTTCAGCCCGCTGGCGATCGTGTGCATCGTCGGCACGGCCGGGGCATTGGGTGATGCCGGCTCGCCTGCGTCGGACTCCACCCTGGGCCCGACTTCCGGTTTGAACATCGATGGCCAGCACCACCATATCTGGGACACCGTGGTGCCGACCTTCCTGCACTACAACATTCCGCTGCTGGCGTTTGGCTGGTTTGCCGCGATGACGCTCTGACGGGATTGTCCTACAGATTTATTGTAACTAGCCGTTAACCTCTTGAGTTGTCCCTCAAGAGAGAAGAGCCATGCGTCTGAGTCTAAAGGCCAAAGTACTGTCCCTTGCTGTCCTGCCCGTGTTGTTGTTTGCCGTGATCATCAGCCTGACCACGGTGTGGATCCTTCGGGAGCAGGCCCGCAACGAGGTCGAAGAAACCCGTCAGAACCTGCTCAACGATGCCAAGACCACCTTGCGCGGCTACGTCGAGGTGGCGATGACCACCATCAAGCCGCTGTACGACGCTGCCGCCCAAGGCGATACGGCCGCACGGGCGCAAGTGGTCAAGCTGCTGTCCAACACCAGCTATGGCAAGGACGGTTATTTCTTCGGCTACGACTCCGAGACCATTCGCCTGTTCAAGGGCAACAGCCCGGACGGCGTCGGCAAAAGCTTCAAGGACAACCGCGACCCGAACGGCGTCTACGTCAACCGCGACCTGGTGAAAGTCGGCAAGGACGGCACCCACTACCTGCAATACAGCTCGACGCAGCCCGGCCAGACCGAGCTGGTGCCCAAGCTTGGCTACACCGAATACTTGCCCAAGTGGGACATGGTGATCGGTACCTCGGTGAACCTGGACGGCATCGACGCCCAGGTTGCCGAGGTTCAGGCCAAGGTGGAGAAACGCATGGAAGGTGTGCTGCTGAGCATCATCGGCATTGCCGTGGTGGTGCTGTTGGTGATTGCCGCCGTGGGCATGCTGGTGGCCAATACCATCCTGCGGCCGTTGCACCTGATGAAGATCAACCTCGACGACATCGCCGCCGGTGAGGGTGACCTGACCCGCCGCCTGGCCATCACTAGCCAGGACGAGCTTGGCGAACTGGCAGGCTCTTTCAACCGCTTTGTCGACAAGATCCACAGCCTGGTACGCCAGATCACCGAGATGACCTCCCAGCTTACCGGCCTGGTGAGCCAGGTCGCCGAGCAAGCCAACCGCTCGGAAAAGGCCATGGAGCGCCAGCGACACGAGACCGACCAGGTGGCTACCGCGATCAACGAAATGTCCTCCGCGGCCCATGAAGTGGCGCGCAGTGCCCAAGGCGCAGCCGTCGCTGCGCAGCAAACCGACGCCGAAGGCCAGGCCGCGAAAAAAGTCGTAGATGGCAGCATCGCGCAGATTCACGCGCTGGTGAACGACATCCGCAGCAGCGGCGTGTCCCTGGACAGCTTGCAGCAGGATGTGTCGTCGATTGTCAGCGTGCTTGGCGTGATCCGCTCGATTGCCGAACAGACCAACTTGCTCGCCCTCAACGCCGCCATTGAAGCCGCGCGGGCAGGGGAGGCCGGTCGTGGTTTTGCCGTGGTCGCCGACGAAGTACGGGCGTTGGCCAGCCGCACCCAGCAAAGCACCCAGGAGATCCAGGGCATGATCGACCGCCTGCAAAAAGGCACCGAAGCCGCCGTGGAATCCATGCGCCGCTCCAGCGATGCCGGCGACGGCACGTCCGCCCAGGCCAACGAAGCCGGAGCGTCCCTGGACACCATGGCGCAACTGATCGGCACCATCAACTCGATGAACGCGCAGATCGCCAGCGCGGCGGAAGAACAAACCGCCGTGGCCGAAGAGATCAACCGCAGCGTGCATCAGATCGCGGTGGCGGTTGACAGCGTGGCCGATGAAACCCAACAGGGTGCCGAGACCTCTCGCAGCCTGGCGGACCTGGGGCAGCGGTTGGGTCAGTTGGTGGGGCAGTTCAGGATTTGATTGCAGGCTTGAGCCATCGGCAACGTCCCGTTGCCGACGGGCTTGGCTGGATTGATCGATCAGGTCAACAGCGCCAAACGTTCCACCGTCTCCGGAAACTTCGACACCAGCCGAATCAAGGTTGCCGCCTGAGCATTGGGTGTGGCCCGGCCTTGCTCCCAATTTTCCAGGGTCCGGGTGTTGGTGCGCAGGTACATCGCAAACACCGAGCGCGACAGATTGAGTTGTTGACGCACAGCGACTACTTCGTCGGCAGTGAGCGGTGCCAGCTTGCTCAACTGCACCTTGTGGCTGCGCAGCGTTACCTTGCCTTCTCGTTCATCTGCCAGCGCGTCGAAGCCTTCGACCAGTTCGGAAAAGATGTCACGTTTCATAAGATTTTCTCGCTTTGATTTCCCTGTCCAGCAGGTGTTTGAGCGCCGTTTTGTGTTGAGCGCTCAGGTCGTCCTGTTCGTGTTTGCCATAAAGGGTGAACAGCCAGAACTGCGTACCGCCCGACCACCAGTAATAGATGACTCGCAGGCCACCCCGTTTGCCCTTGTTGCGTCGCTCGTCGACAAAGCGCACCTTGCGTAACCCGCCGGTTCCCTCTATCACGTTGCCCGCTTGCGGGTTTCTCATCAACTCTTGTTGAAAGCCGTGAAATAACTCATCACTCAGATAATCCCTGCGGTGCCGCTCAAAGGCCGGCAATTCGATAAATAGAGCATCCATGTTCTGTACGTAGCCTGCGTATAGTTTGGTGGCCCATCTGCGGTGGGTCAAGTGACCCTGCTGTGGGATGTTTCCTAAAACGCAACCACGATACGAGCGACCCAGGCAGGGTGATGCCGGAAGGGGAGGCATCTCGACGAGGAAAATTCCCTTTGTGTGTCAGACAACAAATTAATACGCCAGAAACGCAAAACGGCGCCCGAAGGCGCCGTTTTGCTTGCTGCGTTTAACTAAGCGATCAACCCGCCATCACCGCATGCTGCACCAGGGTGAGCAACGGTTGTGGGTACACACCCAGGAAGAACGCCAGCAGGGCGATTGCCAGCAGCATCACGCCGCCTGCTTTCTGTTCCCAGTGCAACTCGGCGTCCACACGGCGCAGGTTTGGCTCGATCAGGTACAAGGTCACCATCACGCGCAGGTAGTAGAAAACGCCGATGGCGCTGCCCAGTACCAGGGAAGCAACCAACCACCATTCGTGCGCTTCAACACCGGTGGCCACGATGTAGAACTTGCCGATGAAGCCCGCAGTCAGCGGGATACCCGCCAGGGACAGCATCATCACGGTCAGTACGGCGGTCAGGTACGGACGGCGCCAGAACAGGCCGCGGTATTCGTACAGGGCGTCGGCGTCGCGGCCTTTGTAAGGCGAGGACATCAGCGTGATCACACCGAATGCACCCAGGCTTGTGATCACGTAGGTGACCAGGTACACGCCGATGGCTTCCATCGCCAGGCCCTTGCTCGCCACCAGGGCGATCAGCAGGTAACCGAAGTGCGCGATGGACGAATAACCCAGCAGACGCTTGAGGTTGTTCTGGGTCAGCGCCAGCAGGTTACCGAACAGGATCGAGGCGATGGCGATGATGGTCAGCACGTTGCTGAGTACACCGGTGTTGGCCGCAGGAGAGATCTGGAACAGACGCACCATCACGGCAAACACGGCGACTTTCGACGCGGTAGCCAGGAAAGCAGCCACCGGCGCCGGGGCGCCTTCGTACACGTCCGGGGTCCACAGGTGGAACGGCACCAGCGACAGCTTGAACGCCAGGCCGATCAGCATCATGGCCAGGCCCAGTTGGGCAATTGGCGCAGGGCTGCCGGAGGCTGCCAGGGCGTGACCGATACCGCTGAAGCTCAGGCTGCCGGCTTCTGCGTAGAGCAGGGCCATACCGAACAACAGGAATGCCGAACCGGCAGCCGACAGCACCATGTACTTGATGCCGGCTTCCAGGGAGCGCTTGTTGAAGAAGGCATACGCCACCAGGCCGTAGACCGGGATCGACAGCAGTTCCAGGCCGATGAACAAGCCGGCCAGGTGCTGCGCGCTGACCAGCACGATACCACCGGCCGCAGCCAGCAGGATCAGCAGGTACAGCTCTTCGCGGTTGCCCGGGTAGCCGGTGCCGCCTTCGCCGAGGTAGGCGTGGGCGAGCGTGACGCAGGCCAGGGTGGCAACCAGGATCAGCGCGATATACAGCAGCGCGAAGTCATCGACCATCATCAGCGGGGTCACGGCCAGTGGCGCGACCTTGAGTGCCGGGATAATCGACAGCAGGGCCAGGTTCAAGCCCGCACAGGACAGCAGGAACGTTTGCGAGTGATTGCGGCGCCAGGCGATCGCCAGCATCACCACCACGATGGTGAGGCTGGTGATCAGCAGCGGCGCAAGCGCGATAAAGTGTTGGATCGTGAATTCCATAGCGCTCTTACCGGGCCGAAGCGAGTTGAGAGAAGGCGGTGCCGAACCACTGCTGCACGCCATGCATCGTTGCGGCAGAAGTATCCAGGAACGGTTGCGGGTACACGCCGATAAACACCAGCAGTACCGCAAGGCCGAGCACCATGATCAGTTCGCGACCGTCCATGCCGTGCAACACGGTGTCGGACTTGGCCGGACCGAAGTATGCGCGGTGGATCATGATCAGCGAGTAGACCGAACCGAACACCAGGCCAGACGTAGCGATCGCACTGACCCACGGCGTATGCACGAAGGCACCCATCAGGATCAGGAACTCGCCGATGAAGTTGCCGGTACCCGGCAAGCCCAGGGATGCGGCGGCGAAGAACAGGCTGATGGCCGGCAGGTAGGCGATACGTGACCACACGCCACCCATCTCGCGCATGTCACGAGTGTGCAGGCGCTCGTACAGTTGGCCGCTGAGGATAAACAGTGCCGCAGCCGACACACCGTGAGCCAGCATCTGGATCACTGCGCCTTGCAGCGCCAGTTGGCTGCCGGAGTAGATGCCGATCAGTACGAAGCCCATGTGGGAAACGGACGAGAAGGCAATCAGACGCTTGATGTCGGTTTGGGCGAAGGCCAGGAACGCACCGTAGAAGATCCCGATCAGACCAAGGGTCATGGCGATCGGCGCGAACTCGGCCGAGGCATTCGGGAACAGCGGCAGGGCGAAACGCAGCAGGCCGTAGGCCGCCGTCTTCAACAGGATACCGGCCAGGTCGACGGAACCCGCAGTCGGCGCCTGGGCGTGAGCGTCAGGCAACCAGGAGTGGAACGGCACCACCGGCAGCTTCACCGCGAACGCGATGAAGAAGCCCAGCATCAGGATGTACTCGGTGGTCAGGGACATCTTGGTTTTCAACAGGTCGGCGTAGTTGAACGTGATCACGCCCGTGCTGTTGAAGTTGACCAGTACCAGGCCCAGGATCGCCACCAACATGATCAGGCCGGAAGCCTGGGTGAAGATGAAGAACTTGGTCGCCGCGTAGATCCGGGTTTTCTTGCCGTCCGAAGAACTGTGACCCCAGAGCGCGATGAGGAAGTACATCGGCACCAGCATCATTTCCCAGAAGAAGAAGAACATGAACAGGTCGAGGGCGAGGAACACGCCGACAACGCCGCCCAGGATCCACATCAGGTTCAGGTGGAAGAAGCCCACGTGACGCTGGATCTCTTTCCAGGAGCAGAGTACCGAGAGGATACCCAGCAGGCCGGTCAGCAGGATCATCAACAGCGACAGGCCGTCGAGGGCCAGGTGCACGTTGATGCCGAAGCGCTGGATCCACACGTGCTTGAATTCAAGCGCGAAGGTGGGATCGACACCCGGTGCCGGAGCAAATGAATAGTCACCGTGGGCCCACAGCCAGAGGCCGAGCGCGAGTTCCAGGGACATGGTCAGCAACGCAATCCAGCGGGGGAGGGTGGCGCCGAAGCGTTCACCCATCCAGCAGAGCAGGCCGCCGATAAAGGGGATCAGGATTAGCCAGGGCAGAATCATGACGGGCTCGTTTCCTTTCGCAAGTTCGCAAAGTTCGCAATGTGCATAGTCAGACCGCGACCACGATGATGGCGCCGATTACCAGGACGGCACCGGCCGCCATGGAAGCTGCATACCAGCGCAATTGGCCGGTCTCGCTGCGGCTCAGGGCGGTGTGACCGGCCTTGGCGGCACGCGGGATCAAACCGATGGTCTGGTCGAGCGGGTCTTTGCGCAGCACGTGGCTGATCGCAAGGTACGGCTTGACGAACAGTTTGTCGTAGATCCAGTCGAAGCCCCAGGCAGCGAACCACCAGGCCGAAAGGAAGCGGCCAATGCCACTGTTGGCGATGGCGGTGACGAAGCGGCGCTTGCCGAGGAACAGCAGGGCCGCCAGCAGGATACCCGCGATGGCGATGGCGCCCGAGGCGATTTCCAGGCTGTGCTTGGCTGCACCACCGGCATGGCCGGCGCTTTCCGGCAAAACACCGGCCAGTGGCGGGGTGATCATGGCGCCGACGAAGGTCGACAGGATGATCAGCACCGACAGTGGCAGCCAGTGGGAAATGCCATGGCCTGCGTGGGCTTCAGTCTTGGCTTCACCGTGGAACGTGATGAAGATCAGGCGGAAGGTGTACAGCGAGGTCATGAACGCACCTACCAGGCCGGCGTACAGCAGGCCGTGGTTACCGCTGGCAAAGGCTTCCCAGAGGATTTCGTCTTTCGAGTAGAAACCTGCGGTCACCAGTGGCAGGGCCGACAAGGCCGCGCCGCCGACGATGAAGCTGGCGTAGGCCAACGGCAGTTTCTTCCACAGGCCGCCCATCTTGAAGATGTTCTGCTCGTGGTGGCAGGCAACGATCACCGCACCGGAAGCAAGGAACAGCAGGGCCTTGAAGAAGGCGTGGGTCATCAGGTGGAAGATCGCGCCGTCCCAGGCGCCAACGCCCAGGGCCAGGAACATGTAGCCGATCTGGCTCATGGTCGAGTAGGCGAGGATACGCTTGATGTCGGTTTGAACCAGGGCAGCAAAACCTGCCAGTACCAGGGTCACGCCACCCACCAGGCCCACCAGGTGCAGAATCTCCGGTGCCAGGGTGAACAGGCCGTGGGTACGGGCAATCAGGTAGACACCGGCGGTTACCATGGTCGCGGCATGGATCAGTGCCGAAACCGGGGTAGGACCGGCCATCGCATCCGCCAGCCAGGTTTGCAGCGGCAGTTGCGCGGATTTACCGACAGCGCCACCCAGCAGCATCAGGGTCGCCAGGGTGATCCAGAAGTCGCCGACCTGGAATTTCTGCGGTGCCAGCACCAGCAGTTCCTGGATGTTCAGCGTGCCCACCTGTTGGAACAGGATGAACAGGCCGATGGCCATGAACACGTCACCGATCCGGGTCACGATAAAGGCTTTGAGTGCGGCGTTACCGTTGTTGCGGTTGCTGTAGTAGAAACCGATCAACAGGTACGAGCACAGGCCCACGCCTTCCCAGCCGAAGTACAGGAACAACAGGTTATCGCCCAGCACCAGGAACAGCATGCTGGCGATAAACAGGTTGGTGTAGGCGAAGAAGCGCGAGTAACCGGCTTCACCGCGCATGTACCAGGACGCGAACAGGTGGATCAGGAAGCCCACACCCACCACCACGCCGAGCATGGTGATCGACAGGCCGTCGACGTAGAGGGCGAAGTTGGGCTTGAAGCCCTCCACCGACATCCACTGCCACAACACCAGGGTGTAGTGACCGCCTTCAGGCGGTGCGACGTTGAATTGCCAGATGACGTAGGCGGCGACAATTGCCGACAGGCCAATGGAACCCACGCCGACCAGGGCCGAGAGGTTTTCCGACCAGCGTCCACGGGAGAACGACAGCAGCAGGAAACCGATCAGGGGAAATACGAAAGTCAGAAAGATCATGTTCATCCGCGCATCTCACTGGCAGCGTCGATATCAAGCGTGTGGAAGCGACGATACAGTTGCAGCAGGATCGCCAGGCCAATACTGGCCTCGGCGGCTGCCAGGCTGATCACCAGGATGAACATCACTTGTCCATCCGGCTGGCCCCAACGGCTACCGGCCACGATGAACGCGAGTGCCGCGGCGTTCATCATGATTTCCAGGCTCATCAACACGAACAGAATGTTGCGGCGAACCATCAGGCCGACCAGGCCAAGGCAGAACAGGATGCCGGCGACCGCCAGACCATGCTCCAAAGGGATAGCAGGCATCGTCATTGCTCCTTGGCTTCGTTGCGGCCCAAGTGGAAGGCGGTGATGGCTGCAGCGAGCAGCAGCATCGAAGCCAGTTCGACCACCAGCAGGTACGGGCCGAACAGGCTGATGCCCACGGCTTTCGCGTCTACGGTGGTGTGGCCGATGGCCTGGCCGCTCTGGTGAGCGAACAGCACATACAGCAGTTCACCCAGCAGCAGGGCTGCGAGGATCACCGGGCCGAGCCAGATGCCGGGCTTGAGCCAGACGCGTTCCTGGGCGACAGACGCCGGCCCCAGGTTGAGCATCATCACCACAAACACGAACAGCACCATGATGGCGCCGGCGTAGGCGATCACTTCCAGCACACCGGCGAACGGTGCGCCGAGGCTGAAGAAGGTCATGGCCACGGCGATCAGCGAAATGATCAGGTAGAGCAGGGCGTGCACGGGGTTAGTGTTGGTGATCACGCGAAGCGTGGACACCACTGCAATACCCGATGCGAAATAGAAAGCGAATTCCATCTTTCTTCCTTAAGGCAGCAAGCTCTTCACGTTGATCGGCTCGGCTTCGTTTTGTGCGGCGCCCTTCGGCTTACCGGCAACGGCCATACCTGCAACACGATAGAAGTTGTAATCAGGGTTTTTACCGGGACCAGAGATCAGCAGATCTTCTTTCTCGTACACCAGGTCCTGACGTTTGAACTCGGCCATCTCGAAATCCGGTGTCAGCTGGATCGCGGTGGTCGGGCAAGCTTCCTCGCAGAGGCCGCAGAAAATGCAGCGCGAGAAGTTGATGCGGAAGAAGTCCGGGTACCAGCGACCGTCTTCGGTTTCAGCTTTCTGCAGCGAGATGCAACCCACCGGGCACGCCACGGCGCACAGGTTGCAGGCCACGCAGCGCTCTTCGCCGTCGGGGTCGCGGGTCAGGACAATGCGGCCGCGATAACGCGGCGGCAGGTACACCGCTTCTTCCGGGTATTGCAGGGTGTCGCGTTTGCGAAAGCCGTGACCGAACACCATCACCAGGCTTCGCAACTGGGTACCGGTACCCTTAACGATGTCGCCAATATATTTGAACATGGGTCAAATCCTCACTGAACCGCGCCCGCTGGCGTGTTCAACAACACAACGGCAGCAGTCACCAGCAAATTGATCAGGGTCAGCGGCAGGCAGAATCGCCAGCTGAAATCCATCACCTGGTCATACCGTGGACGCGGGATGGAAGCGCGCAGCAGGATGAACAGCATGATGAAGAACGCGGTCTTCAGGAAGAACCAGAAGAACGCCAGCTGCGGCAGGATGCCGAACGGACCGTGCCAGCCGCCGAAGAACAGCGTGACCAGCAGGGCCGAGATCAAGATGATGCCGATGTATTCACCAACGAAAAACATGCCCCATTTCATGCCGGCGTATTCAATGTGGTAACCGTCGGCTAGTTCCTGTTCCGCTTCCGGCTGGTCGAACGGGTGACGGTGAGTCACGGCGACGCCAGCGATGAAGAACGTACAGAAGCCGAAGAACTGCGGAATGATGAACCACAGGTTCTGCGCCTGGTACTCGACGATGTCGCGCATGTTGAACGAGCCCACCTGCACCACGATGCCCATCAGCGCGAGGCCCATGAACACTTCGTAGGACACGGTCTGGGCCGAAGCCCGCAAGCTGCCCAGCAGGGCGAACTTGTTGTTGCTCGACCAACCGGCGAACAGCACCGCGTAGACCGACAGGCCGGCCATGGCGAAGAAGAACAGCAAGCCGATGTTCAGGTCCGCCACGCCCCAGGTCGGGGTGATCGGGATGATTGCGAAGGCAATCAGCAAGGCGCTCATGGCCACGACCGGTGCCAGGGTGAAGATCACCTTGTCGGCAAACGGCGGGGTCCAGTCTTCCTTGAAGAACATTTTCAGCATGTCGGCGGCGATCTGGAACATACCAAACGGGCCAACGCGGTTCGGACCGTAACGGTCCTGCCACCAGCCCAGCAGGCGACGTTCGACGAAGCTGAGCAGGGCGCCCGCCACGACCACGGCCAACAGGATCACGATGGCCTTGACCACCGCGATGATCACGTCGATCACTTCAGGGGTGAACCAGGTCATTGAGCTGCCTCCTGCAGACCGTCAACGGTGAGGCCGAAGATCGCCGGAGGAATCCCCGCGAGGCCTTTTGGCAATGCAACCAGGCCAGCACCCAACTCTTCGTCGATCCGCAGCGGCAGACGCAGGGTCTTGCCGGCGACGTTCACGCTGAGCAGGGCACCGTCGTTGACGCCCAGGCGGTCGGCTTCGGACTTGGCTACGGACACGTAGGCGGCTGGAATGCGCTCTTGTACCGGCGCGGCTTTGGAAGAGGTTTCTTCGCTGCCGAACAGGTGGAAGAACGGCACAACCTGCCAAGTGCCCTGGGCCGGGTTGAACGGACGCGGAACACTGGTGAACCAGTTCAGCGAGTCGCCGGTGCTTTCGATCAGGCGGGTGCCCGGGTCGCCAGCGCGGATGTGACCACCGACTTCGTCCTGGAACTTGTTCCAGGCTTGCGGCGAGTTCCAGCCCGGCGACCAGGCAAATGGCACCTGCTGACGTGGCTCGACCGAACCCGAGTAACCTTCCATGGAGAAGGCAAACGCGGTGTCGTTGTCTTGCGGTGTACGTGGCTCATGCACGCTGATGTCAGCCCGCATGGCGGTACGGCCGGAGTAACGCAACGGTTCACGGGCGAGTTTCATGCCCTTGATGCGGAACGCGGCGGACGGTGCAGCGTCGACGATGCGTGCCAGTTGCGGTGCAGCGGCAGCGGCGGCAGCGGTCACGTGGTCGAGCTGGGTCCAGTCGATCGGCTGGTTCAGCAGGGTGGCGCGCAGGGCATGCAGCCAGCGCCAGCCTTCGTGAACCAGGATGCTGGCGTCCATGTACTTCGGATCGAACACCTGGAAGAAGCGCTGGGCGCGGCCTTCCTGGCTGACCAGGGTACCGTCGCCTTCAGCAAAGCTGGCGGCGGGCAGTACCAGGTGGGCACGGTCGCTGGTGGCGGTTTTCTGGTGGTCGGCAACGATCACCACTTTGGCCGCGTTCAGCGCTGCGTCGACCTTGGCCGAATCAGTGCGGGTGTACAGGTCGTTTTCCAGTACCACGATCGCATCGGCGCTGCCGTCGGTCACGGCTTGCAGGGCGGCGTCCAGGGACTCGCCACCGAGCATGGCCAGGCCGAGGCTGTTGGCCTCTGGCACGATCAGGCTGATGGAACCGTTCTTCTCGCGCAGCTTCAAGGCTTTGGCGATGTTGGCCGCGGCTTCGATCAGCGCCTTGGAACCCAGCGAGGTGCCGGCGATGATCAATGGACGCTTGGCGGCCAGCAGGGCGTCGGCGATGCGCTTGGCCAGTTCAGCGGCTTCAGCGTCCAGGCCTTCTACGGCAGGCGCGCTGGCGTCGAGGGCGTGGGCCACGGCGAAACCGATGCGGGCCAGGTCGTCAGGCGCGGCGTGTACGCATTCTTCTGCGATGTCGTCGAGCTTGGTGGCGGTCAGGCTGGCGATAAACAGCGGGTTCAGCGCGTGCTGGCCGATGTTTTTCACAGCAGCGTCGAGCCAAGGCTGGACGCGCATGGCGTCGGCCATGTCTTCGGCCTTGCCTTTTACCGACTGGCGCAGGGACAGGGCGACACGGGCAGCGGTCTGGGTCAGGTCTTCACCGAGGACGAAGATCGCGTCATGGTCTTCGATGTCGCGCATGTTCGGAACCGGCAGCGGGCTGTCGTTCAAGACTTGCAGCACGAGGCGGATGCGCTCCAGTTCACCGGCTTCGATACCCGAGTAGAAGTGCTCGGCACCCACCAGTTCGCGCAACGCGTAGTTGCTTTCGAGGCTGGCGCGGGGCGAACCGATACCGACGATGTTGCGACCGCGCAGCAGGTCAGCGGCTTTATCCAGTGCTTCGTCGAGGCTCAACTTGGCGCCGTCGGCCAGCAGTGGCTGACGTGGGCGGTCTTCGCGGTTGACGTAGCCATAGCCGAAACGGCCACGGTCGCACAGGAAGTACTGGTTGACCGAACCGTTGAAGCGGTTTTCGATCCGACGCAGTTCGCCGTAGCGCTCACCCGGGGAGATGTTGCAACCGCTGGAGCAGCCATGGCAGATGCTCGGCGAGAACTGCATGTCCCACTTGCGGTTGTAGCGCTCGGAGTGAGTCTTGTCGGTGAACACACCGGTCGGGCAGACCTCGGTGAGGTTGCCGGAGAATTCACTTTCCAGGGTGCCGTCTTCAACGCGACCGAAGTACACGTTGTCGTGGGCGCCAAACACACCGAGGTCGGTACCGCCGGCGTAGTCCTTATAGAAGCGCACGCAGCGGTAGCAAGCGATGCAGCGGTTCATCTCGTGGGAGATGAACGGGCCCAGTTGCTGGTTCTGGTGAGTACGCTTGGTGAAGCGATACCGGCGCTCGTTGTGGCCGGTCATCACGGTCATGTCTTGCAGGTGGCAGTGGCCGCCTTCCTCACACACAGGGCAGTCGTGCGGGTGGTTGGTCATCAGCCATTCGACGACGCTGGCGCGAAACACTTTCGCTTCTTCGTCTTCGATGGAGATCCAGCTGCCGTCGGTGGCAGGGGTCATGCAGGACATCACGATACGACCACGGGTGTCGTTCTCGTCGGTGTACTGCTTGACCGCGCACTGGCGGCAAGCGCCAACGCTGCCAAGGGCGGGGTGCCAGCAGAAATATGGAATGTCGAGGCCTAGCGACAGACACGCCTGTAACAGGTTGTCTGCCCCATCGACTTCGAGCTCTTTGCCGTCTACGTGGATAGTGGCCATGGTTCAAAGTTCTTCGTTGGCCCGGTGTCAGCGGGCGTGGCTAATGGAATCTTGTTATTCATGTGCATCAACACAGCCTTGAAGGCGTCAGCACATGAGAAAGCGAAGGGCACGGACCCTTCGCCTTTTTAAGCGTTACGCGCCGACTACGATCGGCCTTGCCAGAGGCGGGACGGCGGCGCTGGTAGGCGCGATGCCGGCTTCGAACTCCGAGCGGAAGTATTTGATCGCGCTGCCCAATGGCTCCACGGCGCCCGGTGCGTGAGCACAGAAGGTCTTGCCTGGGCCGAGGAAACCGACCAGACCCAGCAGGGTCTCGATGTCGCCCTCGCGGCCTTCGCCGTTTTCCAGGGCCATCAGCAGCTTGACGCTCCATGGCAAACCGTCGCGGCACGGGGTGCAGAAGCCACAGGATTCGCGGGAGAAGAATTGCTCCATGTTGCGCAGCAACGACACCATGTTCACGGTGTTGTCCACGGCCATGGCCAGGCCGGTACCCATACGGGTGCCCACCTTGCCGATGCCGCCGGCGTACATTTGAGCGTCCAGGTGTTCTGGCAACAGGAAGCCGGTACCGGCGCCGCCTGGCTGCCAGGCCTTGAGGGTGTAGCCATCGCGCATGCCGCCGGCGTAGTCCTCGAACAGCTCGCGTGCGGTCACGCCGAAAGGCAGTTCCCACAGGCCCGGGTTCTTGACCTTGCCGGAGAAGCCCATGAGCTTGGTGCCCATGTCTTCGCTGCCTTCGCGGGCCAACGATTTGTACCACTCCACGCCGTCGCCGATGATTGCCGGCACGTTGCACAGGGTTTCAACGTTGTTCACGCAGGTCGGCTTGCCCCACACGCCCACGGCGGCAGGGAAGGGCGGCTTGGAACGCGGGTTGGCGCGGCGGCCTTCGAGGGAGTTGATCAGTGCGGTTTCTTCACCGCAGATATAACGCCCTGCGCCGGTGTGCACGAACAGTTCGAAGTCGAAACCCGAACCAAGGATGTTCTTGCCCAGCAGGCCAGCGGCCTTGGCTTCTTCCACGGCACGGTTCAGGTGCTTGGCGGCGGTGGTGTATTCGCCACGCAGGAAGATGTAGCCGCGGTAGGTTTTCAGCGCGCGGGCACTGATCAGCATGCCTTCGATCAGCAGATGGGGCAGTTGCTCCATCAGCATGCGGTCTTTCCAGGTGTTCGGCTCCATTTCATCCGCGTTGCACAGCAGGTAGCGGATGTTGATGGATTCGTCTTTCGGCATCAGGCCCCACTTGACACCCGTGGGGAAGCCTGCACCGCCGCGGCCCTTAAGGCCTGCGTCCTTCACGGTCTGGACGATGTCGTCCTGGGCCATGTCGGCAAAGGCTTTGCGCGCGGCCGCGTAACCGTTCTTGGCCTGGTACTCGTCAAGCCATACAGGCTCGCCGTCGTCACGCAGGCGCCAGGTCAGCGGGTGAGTCTCGGCCGACCGCTTGATGCGGTTGGCAGGACCGAAGGAAGTCAGGGTCATGGGTAGCCCTCGAGCAATTGGGTGACGCCAGCAGGCTGCACGTCGCCGAATGTGTCGTCGTCGATCATCAACGCCGGCGCCTTGTCACAGTTGCCCAGGCAGCACACCGGCAGCAGCGTGAAGCGCCCGTCCGGAGTGGTTTGGCCCAGGCCGATGCCCAGCTTGCTCTGGATCTCGCTGACCACGGACTCGTGGCCACCGATGTAGCAGACCATGCTGTCGCACACGCGAATGATGTGGCGGCCGACCGGCTGGCGGAAGATCTGGCTGTAGAACGTCGCCACGCCTTCAACGTCGCTGGCGGGGATGCCGAGGATCTCGCCGATGGCGTAGAGGGCGCCGTCCGGCACCCAGCCACGTTCCTTCTGGACGATCTTCAAGGCTTCGATCGACGCCGCGCGCGGGTCTTCGTAGTGATGCAGCTCGTGCTCGATGGCCGAGCGCTCGGTTTCACTCAAGGTGAAACGGTCTGTCTGGATAAGCGTGCTATTCATGCTTAGCGGTCCACGTCGGCCATAACGAAATCGATACTACCCAGGTACGCAATCAAGTCCGCGACCATTTCACCTTTGATCACCGAAGGGATCTGCTGCAGGTGCGGGAAGCTTGGCGTGCGAATCCGGGTGCGGTAGCTCATGGTGCCGCCATCGCTCGTCAGGTAATAACTGTTGATACCCTTGGTCGCTTCGATCATCTGGAAGGACTCGTTGGCCGGCATTACCGGGCCCCACGAAACCTGCAGGAAGTGCGTGATCAGGGTTTCGATGTGTTGCAGCGTGCGCTCTTTCGGCGGCGGCGTGGTCAGCGGGTGATCCGCCTTGTACGGGCCTTCCGGCATGTTGCGCATGCACTGTTCGATGATCTTCAGGCTCTGGCGCATTTCTTCGACGCGCACGATGCAGCGGTCGTAGGCATCGCCGTTGGCCGCCAGCGGCACTTCGAATTCGAAGTTCTGGTAGCCGGAGTACGGGCGTGCTTTACGCAGGTCGAAATCGCAACCGGTGGAACGCAGGCCAGCACCGGTGACGCCCCATTCCAGGGCCTCTTTGGTGTTGTACTGGGCGACGCCGATGGTCCGGCCCTTGAGGATGCTGTTGTCCAGGGCGGCTTTCTGGTACTCGTCCAGACGCTTGGGCATCCAGTCGATGAATTCCTTGACCAGGCGTTCCCAGCCACGTGGCAGGTCGTGGGCGACGCCGCCGATGCGGTACCAGGCCGGGTGCAGGCGGAAACCGGTGATGGCTTCGATGACCTTGTACGCACGCTGACGGTCGGTGAAGGTGAAGAACACCGGGGTCATGGCGCCGACGTCCTGGATATAGGTACCCAGGAACAGCAGGTGGCTGGTGATCCGGAAGAACTCGGCCATCATGATGCGGATGGTGTCGACCTTGTCCGGCACCTTGATGCCGGCCAGCTTCTCGACCGAGAGCACGTACGGCAGGTTGTTCATCACGCCGCCGAGGTAGTCGATACGGTCGGTGTACGGGATGAAGCTGTGCCACGACTGACGCTCGGCCATCTTCTCGGCACCACGGTGGTGGTAGCCGATGTCCGGTACGCAGTCGACGATTTCTTCGCCGTCCAGTTGCAGGATGATGCGGAAGGCACCGTGAGCCGAAGGGTGGTTCGGGCCCAGGTTGAGGAACATGTAGTCCTCGTTGGTGCCGGAGCGCTTCATGCCCCAGTCTTCCGGACGGAAGCGCGCAGCCTCTTCTTCAAGCTGTTGCTTGGCGAGGGTCAGGCTGAATGGATCGAATTCGGTGGCGCGGGCAGGGAAGTCCTTGCGCAGCGGGTGACCTTCCCAGGTCGGCGGCATCATGATGCGCGACAGGTGCGGGTGGCCCGGGAAATCGATGCCGAACATGTCCCACACTTCACGCTCGTACCAGTTGGCGTTGGGCCAGATACCGGTCACGGTCGGAACGCTCAGGTCGCTCTCGGAGAGGGCCACCTTGATCATCACGTCGCTGTTACGTTCCAGCGACATCAAGTGGTAGAACACGGTGAAGTCGGCGCCGCTCGGCAGCCCCTGGCGCTTGGTGCGCAGGCGCTCGTCCACGCCATGCAGGTCATAGAGCATGACGTACGGCTTGGGCAGGTTGCGCAGGAAGCTCAGGACTTCGACGAGCCTGGCACGCGCCACCCACAGCACCGGCATGCCGGTGCGTGTGGCCTGGGCGGTGAAGGCGTCAGGGCCAAAACGGTTGTTGAGTTCGACGACCACATCCTGGTCGTCTGCCTTATAAGGCGGGATGTACAGAGCACTGCCTGTAGTCATGGTTTTTTATCGCTTTCGGTCAACGTAAAGAATGAAGCCAGGTTTTCGTTCTATAAAAGAAGCGGTTCTGGATCAGACTTCGTCGGGGCTGCGCAGGTTGGTTACCTGAATACGCTGTTCGCGGCGCTGTTCCTTTTGTGACGGCATCTCGGCGCGGTATACGCCTTGATCTCCGACAACCCAGGAAAGTGGACGACGCTCCTTGCCAATCGATTCCTGCAACAGCATCAAGCCTTGCAGAAATGCTTCAGGGCGGGGCGGGCAGCCAGGCACGTAGACGTCCACGGGCAGGAACTTGTCCACCCCCTGAACCACGGAGTAGATGTCGTACATGCCACCGGAGTTGGCGCACGAACCCATGGAGATAACCCACTTTGGCTCGAGCATTTGCTCGTAGAGACGCTGAATGATCGGCGCCATCTTGATAAAGCAGGTACCGGCGATAACCATGAAATCCGCCTGACGCGGCGATGCCCGGATAACTTCGGCGCCAAAGCGCGCGATGTCGTGGGGCGCCGTGAAGGCGGTGGTCATTTCCACGTAGCAGCAGGACAGACCGAAGTTGTACGGCCACAGGGAGTTTTTACGTCCCCAGTTGACCGCGCCACTCAGCACGTCTTCCAGCTTGCCCATGTAGATGTTTTTGTGGACTTGGTCTTCTAACGGGTCGGAAACGGTTTCCCGTTCGCCGATTGGGTACTGCTCGTTAGGAGCATCCGGGTCGATCCTGGTGAGATTGTATTGCATCGCCAAAGCCTCATTGTTTCAGCTTCGCTTGCCGCTTGCGACGAGCTTCCGGAGCCCAGTCAAGGGCGCCCACTCGAAATAGGTAGACAAGGCCTGCCAACAGAATTGCTATGAAAACGAGGGCTTCGACGAATCCGGTCCAGCCGCTTTCGCGGACGGACACAGACCAGGCAAAGAGAAAAAGGGCTTCGATGTCGAAGATCACGAAGAGCATCGCGACCAGATAGAATTTGGCTGAGAGCCGCAAGCGGGCGCCACCTGTAGGTAGCATGCCGGACTCGAACGGTTCGTTTTTGCTGCGGCCCCAGGCTTTTGACCCGAGGAGGCTGGAGACGCCGAGCATGAAGGCGCAAAGGCCGACTACACCGAGGAGGAAAATGGCAAAGCCCCAGTTGTGGGCCATGAGTCCTGTCGCTTCGGTCATGCTGGAAATCCTTAACAGAGAGCAAAGGTCTCTGAGCTCGAAAAAGTAACGATGCAGTGACGATATGTCGCAGCGCAATCAATCGCGGTGATTTTATGGCTAAACACCGGGCAAGTAAAATTCCTATAGCGAAATTATTCGTTGGAATAAGGACATAGTGCACCTTCTTGGGGCTGTAGCCCTTGTGCTGCGGGCATTAGCGGGCTTTTCACGAATTGTGTTTTGTTTAACCGGTAAAGAAGTTTTCATGCTCTAAATGATAATGAATATTGTTTGCGTGGGGTTTAAGCGAATGTTTCTCGTGTGGCGGGGGAAGTTGCCGTTACTTGCTAGATTGTCGCTTAGTTGCTGACGGAGATCTTTTAACCGATCTGGTTGATGCAGATACCGCTCTAGATCAATGTTTTGCACAAATTTTCAGAATGCACACATTCCCCTTGTGGGAGCGGGCTTGCTCGCGAATGCAGTGGGTCAGCCAATGAATCTGTTGACTGATACACCGCATTCGCGAGCAAGCCCGCTCCCACATTTTGATCTGTGTTGTGTCAGGCAGGGTTTCATCAGTGCAAAAAAACGCCCCGAACCAGTCGGGGCGTCAGATCGTGCGGCACTGCGGTTAGGTCTTCCGTGGGGCCGCAGTGGCCGTGTACTCAGTACTTAGTGGAACTGCTCTTCTTCGGTCGAACCGGTCAGCGCAGTCACGGACGAGGTGCCGCCCTGGATCACGGTGGTCATGTCGTCGAAGTAACCGGTGCCCACTTCCTGCTGGTGCGCCACAAAGGTGTAACCCTTGGCAGCATCAGCGAACTCTTGTTCCTGCAGCTTCACGTAGGCAGTCATGTCGTTGCGGGCGTAGTCGTGCGCCAGGTTGAACATGCTGTGCCACATGTTGTGAATGCCGGCCAGGGTGATGAATTGGTGCTTGTAGCCCATGGCAGACAGTTCACGCTGGAACTTGGCGATGGTCGCGTCGTCCAGGTTCTTCTTCCAGTTGAAGGAAGGCGAGCAGTTGTAGGACAGCAGTTGATCCGGGTATTCCTTCTTGATGGCTTCGGCAAAGCGGCGAGCTTCGTCCAGGTCCGGCTTGGCGGTTTCGCACCAGATCAGGTCGGCGTACGGCGCGTAGGCCAGGCCACGAGCGATCGCCTGGTCGAGACCGGCGCGCACTTTATAGAAACCTTCCTGGGTACGTTCGCCAGTCACGAACGGCTGGTCGTACGGGTCGCAATCCGAGGTCAGCAAATCAGCCGCGTTGGCATCGGTACGGGCCAGGATGATGGTCGGAGTGCCAGCAACGTCAGCAGCCAGACGAGCAGCCGTCAGCTTTTGAACAGCTTCCTGGGTTGGAACCAGTACCTTGCCGCCCATGTGGCCGCATTTCTTCACCGAAGCCAGCTGGTCTTCGAAGTGAACGCCGGCAGCGCCTGCCTCGATCATGCTCTTCATCAGCTCGTAGGCGTTCAGTACGCCACCGAAACCGGCTTCAGCGTCTGCAACGATCGGTGCGAAGTAGTCGATGTAGCCTTCATCGCCCGGGCCTTTACCGGCTTTCCACTGGATCTGGTCGGCACGGCGGAACGAGTTGTTGATGCGCTTGACCACGGTTGGCACGGAGTCCACCGGGTACAGCGATTGGTCGGGGTACATGGATTCAGCGGAGTTGTTGTCCGCTGCCACTTGCCAGCCAGACAGGTAGATCGCCTGGATACCGGCTTTGACCTGTTGAACCGCTTGGCCGCCAGTCAGGGCGCCCATGCAGTTGACGAAATCTTTTTCGGGACGGAAGGACGGCTTGGCACCCTGGGTGACCAGCTTCCACAGCTTCTCGGCGCCGAGTTTTGCAAAGGTGTGCTCAGGTTGAACCGAGCCACGCAGGCGGACGACGTCAGCAGCGGAATAAGCGCGGGTCACGCCTTTCCAGCGTGGGTTTTCAGCCCAGTCTTTTTCAAGGGCTGCAATTTGCTGTTCGCGTGTCAGTGCCATGGGGAAAAACCTCGTCGCATAGGTCTAGGTGGAAAATTCCATTTGCCAGCCACGTAATCAGTGCGTGGTTATGGCTGCTCGCTGACCAGAAGCTTAGGCGGTCAAGTCAGGCTTGGCGGGGAAGGCGACGGGATGAACGAGTGGCTCAAGGGGGAGTTGAGCAGGTAAGGGCGAACTGCGAACAGTCTTCGGGCGTCGTGGGCCTTTGTACGATCCATCAGTGTGTTGCCGGGTTACCTGGTTAGCTTCCGTCCCTCGGGACAACTTCGTTCCAGTCGCAACCTCGTCAAACACACCTTGTGGGCGGTACAGACACGAATCGGCTCAGGTGGGTGGCTTTGAGCGACGATCCGAAGGCCCTTGCCAGGGCCCCTGATTAGCGGGAGCGAGGCCATCATGCCCATGCTTTTTTGGATCGTCAAATGTTTTGTAGTGCTTTTTTTAAAGCACTACATCTTTAGTCTAATACGACTCGCCAGTCAGTTTTTGGTGCTTCAGTTCAGCGTGTCGACTTTGACCCGCAATGTCAGGTCATCGCGCCCTTGAGTAGAGTAGCTGCGGGTTGTAGTACTTTTGTCGGCCTGGGTCTGGCGGTTGATCCCGGCCAGGGTGATCCACTCGCCCAGGCGTCCGCTGACAGTTGTGTCGGTACTTTGCACGTTCACTACATCGGGACGTTCTTGGCTCATGCGGTCACGATTGGTACTGATGCTCAGGTGAACGGTCTCGCCGGTGACGCTGGCCGTCACGTAGAAACCCTGGGTTACGTTGCGATACTGGGTCTGGTTCTGCGGGCGGCCGTAGGCATCGGGCTGGGTGGTGGTGAGGGGCACGCTCTGGCCGACCTGGATCAGCGCGGGCACGCCTTCGCTGGCCTGGATCTGCTGGATCCCGCCGTCACGGCTTTCGGTGCTGTAGGTGATGACCTGTGTTTGATTGTTGCCGTTGCTCTGCTGGTTGTTTTCGTTGGTGTCGACGGTGATCAACAGGCGTTTGGAAGGCGTATCCAGTTGCGCGAGCAGGGCGCGCAGGCCCTGGATCTTGTCGGGCTCGGCGTTCACGATCAGTTGGTTGCCGTAGGCGCTGACGGTGCCGTCCTTGCCGATAAAGTTCTGCGCCACCGGCAGCAGGTCGGCGCTGGTGCGGTTGCTCAGGGGCACGACTTCGGTGGCGGCCATCACCGAGAAACTGGTGGCCAGGAGCAACAGGGTGAGCAGGGTGCGTAGGGACATGTCCGTTATCTCTGCGAGTCATTTAGGCTAGATATTGCCAGTTTGTCGGCCTGGCTGGGTGCAAGTTGAATCCTGGACGGCAAAAGGCCCTGGCATCGGAGGATGGCAGGGCCTTTTGAGGTGTTGCTGATGGCGCCTTCGCGAGCAAGCCAGCTCCCACATTTGACCTCATTCCAAAGGATGTACTGGATCGGATGTGGGAGCTGGCTTGCCTGCGAAGGGAGCGACTCGGTCTCGGATCAGCCCTCGCGCACCATATCAACGTGAGGAATCCCGACTTCCAGGAACTCATCGCTGACAATCTTGAAGCCCAGGCGCTCATAAAACGGCGCCGCATGGACCTGTGCACTGAGGATCTGCCGGGTCTGGCCGCGTTTCTCGGCCACGCCGATCACCGCTTCCATCAGCTTGTCGCCGACCTTCAGGCCGCGCCAGTCTTTGAGAACCGACACGCGGCCGATCTCGCCGGTAGGCAGCAGGCGTGCAGTACCGATGGGAAAGTCGCCTTCGAACGCCAGGAAATGCACGGCACTCGCGTCGTCTGCATCCCATTCCAGCTCCGGTGGAACCGATTGTTCAGCGATAAATACCGCTTCACGAATGCGCCGTATCTCGGCGATATCCTTTTGCCAGTCCGCGACACTTACGTGAATCTTATTCATCGGCAAACCCCAGGCTTCCTTGCTTGACCAGTTCCCACAGCAGGGCGCAGCCATCTTCATCCGCCAGCCATGGGCCGAGGTTGTCGATGTGCAGGGCGTCGGCGGCGCACACCAGCTTCAGCAGTTCCCGCAGCTTGCCCGGCAACAGGCGGCTCTGGCCGCTGGCGAACAGCAGCAGGTCGTCGTCGACTTCGGACCAGGCCAGGCGGGCGCTCGGGTTGCGGATCAGCACGGCGCCGTTTTCCAGGCTGCCCAGCAGGTCTTCTTCTTCCACTTCCGGGCCGGCGACCAGTTCCGGGTAGCGCGGCTCGGTCATGAACTGGCCGAACCAGGTCAGCAGCATGCGCTCGTCGCTCATGTGCTCGGCCAACAGGCTTTTCAGGCGGTCGAGGGCGTCGCCCTGGATCTGGTGCGGGTCGCTGACCGGCTGGGCATCGGCGTCGGTGTAGCGCTCTTCGTCAGTCAGGTACTGGCTGAGGAAGTCGGTGAAGTGGGTCAGCACTTCAGCGGCGCTCGGGGCGCGGAAGCCTACGGAGTAGGTCATGCAATCATCCACGGCCACACCGCAGTGGGCCAGGCGGGGCGGCAGGTAGAGCATGTCGCCCGGTTCCAGCACCCATTCGGCGGTCTCTTCGAATTCAGCGAGGATGCGCAGGTCCGCGTGTTGCAGCAGCGGGCTTTCGGAGTTGCACATCTGGCCGATCTTCCAGTTGCGCTTGCCGGAACCTTGCAGCAGGAACACGTCGTAGTTGTCGAAGTGCGGGCCCACGCTGCCACCCGGGGCGGCGTAGCTGATCATCACATCGTCAATGCGCCAGCTTGGCAGGAAGCGGAAGTTTTCCAGCAGTTCGGCCACTTCCGGCACGAACTGGTCGACCGCCTGCACCAGCAGGGTCCACTCGCGCTCGGGCAGGGTGCTGAAGGCATCTTCGGCGAACGGGCCGCGGCGCAACTCCCACGGGCGTTCGCCGTGTTCGATGATCAGGCGCGACTCGACTTCTTCTTCCAGCGCCAGGCCGGCCAGTTCGTCGGCGTCGATCGGGCTTTCGAAGTCAGGGATGGCCTGGCGGATCAGCAGGGGTTTTTTCTGCCAGTAGTCGCGCAGGAATTCCCGTGCCGTGATGCCGCCCAGAAGTTGAAGAGGAATGTCAGGATTCATGTGTAACCTATTGAAAAAAAGCACTTTTCAGACGGGAATAAAAACGCCCGGCGCTGCCGGGCGTCTCAAGGGGTCAAGCTTCTATCAGATGCGTTTGGCTTGAGCCACAGCGTTGCCGATGTAGTTGGCCGGGGTGAGCAGTTTCAGCTCGGCCTTGGCGGCGGCTGGCATGTCCAGGCCGTCAATGAAAGTTTGCAGCGCTTCGGAGGTGATGCCCTTGCCGCGGGTCAGCTCTTTGAGCTTCTCGTACGGGTTTTCGATGTTATAGCGGCGCATCACGGTCTGGATCGGCTCGGCCAGGACTTCCCAGCAAGCGTCCAGGTCGGCGGCGATCTTCTGCTCGTTGAGCTCCAGTTTGCTGATGCCTTTGAGGCTGGCTTCGTACGCGATCACGCTGTGGGCGAAGCCCACGCCGAGGTTGCGCAGTACGGTGGAGTCGGTCAGGTCGCGCTGCCAGCGGGAGATTGGCAACTTGCTGGCCAGGTGCTGGAACAGGGCGTTGGCGATCCCGAGGTTGCCTTCGGAGTTTTCGAAGTCGATCGGGTTGACCTTGTGCGGCATGGTCGATGAACCGATTTCGCCGGCAATGGTGCGCTGCTTGAAGTAGCCCAGGGAGATGTAGCCCCAGATATCGCGATCGAAGTCGATCAGGATGGTGTTGAAGCGCGCAATCGCGTCGAACAGCTCGGCGATGTAGTCGTGGGGTTCGATTTGCGTGGTGTACGGGTTGAAACCCAGGCCCAGTTCGTCTTCGATGAAGGCGCGGGCGTTTTCTTCCCAGTCGATCTCAGGATAGGCCGACAGGTGGGCGTTGTAGTTGCCTACGGCGCCGTTGATCTTGCCCAGCAGCGGTACGGCTGCAACTTGAGCGATCTGGCGCTCCAGGCGGTACACCACGTTGGCCAGTTCTTTACCCAGGGTGGTCGGCGAAGCCGGCTGGCCGTGGGTGCGCGACAGCATCGGAACGTCGGCGAAACGGATCGCCAGTTCGCGGATGGCGTCGGCAGTCTGGCGCATCAGTGGCAGCATCACGTCATCACGGCCTTCGCGCAGCATCAGGGCGTGGGACAGGTTGTTGATGTCCTCGCTGGTGCAGGCAAAGTGGATGAACTCGCTGACCTTGGCCAGTTCCGGCAGCTTGGCCGCTTGCTCTTTGAGCAGGTATTCGATGGCTTTAACGTCGTGGTTGGTGGTGCGCTCGATCTCTTTGACACGCTCGGCGTGCTCCAGAGCGAAGTTTTCCGCCAGGGCGTTCAGCACAGCGTTGGCTTCGGCAGAGAACGCCGGCACTTCGCTGATGCCAGGGTGAGCGGCCAGGCGCTGGAGCCAGCGCACTTCAACCAGAACACGAGCACGGATCAAGCCGTATTCGCTGAAAATAGGGCGCAGGGCCTGGGTTTTGCCGGCGTAGCGGCCGTCAACAGGGGAAACCGCAGTGAGCGAAGAAAGCTGCATGGGGTGTTCTCGGACAGTCGGGCAACGAAATGGGGCGCGTATCATACATGAAAAAATCCGCCGGTCCGTTGCCAACTGACCGGCGTATTACGCGTGGGGCTATAAAAAAATCGGTTGCTGCGACTTATTCGTTGCGCATCAACGGGTAAAGCTCTTTCAGCAATTTGCGTCGGCTGACCACCAACTGCCAGCGATGACCGCCCAATTGGCGCCATAACCGCGCCGAACGAATACCGGCCAACAGCAGGGCGCGGATTTTCGAGGCGTTGTTTGGTTGTTGCAGGTTGCGCATATCGCCGTGCACCTGGATCCGCTGGCGCAAGGTGCTCAGGGTGTCCTGGTACAGGGCGCCACAGGCTGCGATCACGTTTTCGTGGGCCGGGCCAAAATGCTCGACCTGGGACTGGATCTGCGGCAGGCGCTTGCCGATGGTGTCCAGCAGGTCGTCGCGCTTGGCCAATTGACGCTCCAGGCCGAGCATCGACAGGGCGTAGCGCAGCGGCTCGCGCTGCAAGGTGCTTGGGTCGCGCTCGAGGGCGCCGACCAGTGCGCGATAACCTTCGCGCAGGGCCAGGTCGTCGCCGCCGTACACTTCCAGGGTGTCCTTCGGGTCGCGGATCAGCAGGCTGCCGAGCATGCAGGTCAGGCCTGCCTCGGTGACCTGGCCGGTCTTGGCGATCTTGTCCACCAGCACCGCGGCGAGAAACACGCCGCCCAGTGCCGTCAGTTGCTCCTGGGTCGGGCTCATGCCTGGCTGCTCCAGGGTTCGGCAACTTCGATCACACCGCCCCCCAGGCAAATCTCTCCGTCATAGAACACTACCGATTGGCCGGGCGTTACGGCGCGCTGCGGGTCGTCGAAGGTGGCGCGATAGCCGGTGGCGGTTTTTTCCAGGGTGCAGGGCTGGTCGCTCTGGCGATAGCGCACTTTGGCCGTCAGGCGGCGCGGGCTGCTGAGGTCCACCGGGTTGACCCAGTAGATGTCCGAGGCCAGCAGGGCACGGGAGAACAGCCATGGGTGGTCATTGCCCTGGCCCACGATCAGCTCGTTGTGCTCCAGGTCCTTGACCAGCACGTACCACGGCTCTTCGCCGGCGTCTTTCAGGCCGCCGATGCCCAGGCCCTGGCGCTGGCCGATGGTGTGGTACATCAAGCCGTGGTGACGGCCGATGATCTCGCCTTCGGTGGTCTTGATCTCGCCCGGTTGCGCCGGCAGGTACTGTTTGAGGAAGTCGCTGAAACGGCGCTCGCCGATAAAGCAGATCCCGGTGGAATCCTTCTTCTTGGCGGTGGCCAGGCCGTGTTTCTCGGCAATGGCGCGCACTTCGGGCTTTTCCAGCTCGCCCACCGGGAACAGGGTCTTGGCGATCTGTTCGCCGCCGACGGCGTGCAGGAAGTAGCTCTGGTCCTTGTTGGCGTCCAGGCCCTTGAGCAGCTCGGTGCGGCCATCGATGTCGCGACGGCGCACGTAGTGGCCCGTAGCAATCAGGTCGGCACCGAGGATCATCGCGTAGTCGAGGAACGCCTTGAACTTGATCTCGCGGTTACACAGGATGTCCGGGTTCGGCGTGCGACCGGCCTTGTATTCGGCCAGGAAGTGCTCGAACACGTTGTCCCAGTACTCGGCGGCGAAGTTGGCGGTGTGCAGCTTGATGCCGATTTTGTCGCAGACGGCCTGGGCATCCGCCAAGTCGTCCATGGCGGTGCAATATTCCGTTCCATCGTCTTCTTCCCAGTTCTTCATGAACAGGCCTTCCACCTCATAACCCTGCTCCATGAGCAGAACGGCGGAAACGGAAGAATCCACGCCGCCGGACATACCGACGATGACGCGCTTCTTTTGTGTGTCAGAAGGGGCTGGATCACGCATAGGATTTCAACGGGAGTCTTTAAAAAGGACGCGATTCTAGCAGGCTCGCGTCTGCAAGGCTAAAGAGAAGGGCGGATCAATTCGAGGCTGTGGCGCTGGCCGGCCAGATAATCGTCGATGCAGCGGATGATCAGCTCGCTGCGCCAGTCTTCGCGCAGGGCCATCAATTCGTCACGGGTCAGCCAGCGGGCGCGCAGAATACCGTCGTCCAGTGGGTAGTCCGGGTGGTGTTGCAGGGCCTTGGCGATGAAGCATACGCGCTGATAGGTCACGCCATTGCTGGGAGCGGTGTACAGGTAAATCCCGACAATCCCGGTGGCTTCGACGTCCCAGCCGGTCTCTTCGAGGGTTTCGCGCACGGCGGCCTCGGTCAGGGTTTCGTTCGGGTCGAGGTGGCCGGCGGGCTGGTTGAGCACGGCGCGGCCGCCCTTGAGTTCTTCGACCATCAGGAAGCGGCCGTTGTCTTCGACGATGGTGGCGACGGTGATGTGGGGGAGCCAGGTCATGGGAGAGTCTCGAGAAATCAGAGAAACATCATACAGGGGCGCCCGCCGAGAGCGCCCCTGTCGGTTACTTCGCGGCCTTGGTGATCGCGTCGAAGGCGACCATGTCATCAATCACTTCACCGTCGGTGGCTTTGGTTTGCGCTTGCCATACGACGATCACCACGTTCTGCGTGGGATTGATGTAGACAAACTGCCCGAAAATGCCGGCAGCCGTGAAGGCCTTGTCCGCCTTCGAGGCGGCGGTCCAGGCGGGCCACCACATGGAGGCAAAGTCGCCGTACGCCGGGTCGGTGCCGGTGGTGGCGCTGGCGAAGCTCATCCAGCCCTGGGGCAGGACCTGTTTGTCGCCGGCTTTGCCGCCGCTGAGTACGAACTGTCCGAAGCGCCCGTAATCTTCCAGCGTTGCACTGATGCCGCTGCCGCCGACTTCGTTGCCATTGGGGCCATCGAGCCACCAGTTGGCGTCGGTTTGCATGCCGTAGGGCGCCCAGATCTTCTCGCTCAGGTATTGCGCAAGTGGCTTGCCCGTCGCGGCGCTGACCAGTTGGCCCAGCACTTGGGTCTCGCCGGTACTGTAGTTGGTGCGGGTGCCGGGCGGCGCGGCGCTGGGCAGGCTGGCCATGAACTTGAGGGCGGAGCCGGGCACCTGTTCGGTTTGCAGCTTGAGCATCATGCGCCGGTCTGACGTCGGGTCGGCGTATTTCTCACTCCATTTGACCCCGGAGCGCATCGCCAGGACCTGGCGTACGGTGGCCTGGTCGTAACCACTGCCGGCGAGTGCGGGCAGGTATTGGGTGACTTTGTCATCCAGGCTTTTGATCGAGCCGTCCTGCAGCGCGGCGCCCACGAGGGTCGAGGTGATCGACTTGGCCACCGACATCGACATCCACCGGGTGTCCGGCGTGTTGCCTTTTTCGTAGCGTTCAGTAACGACCTGGCCGTTCTTGATCACCAGCAGGCCTGTTACCCGGTTGAGGGCGACGTAGTCGTCGAGGCTGTAGCGTTTGCCTTCATAGTCGAAGGCCACTGGCCCCAGCGGTTGGCTGCTGTGCGGCAGTGGAAACGGGTGGCCACCGGCCTTGATGGTGCGTACCGGGAACAGGCGATCAATGTTGCGGAAGGTGCTGACAGCGTCGGGTTCACTGAGTTTGCCGTCGTACATGGTCTGTACGTCGCCGATCGGTTCCTGGGCGTGGGGGTAGGGACTTGAAGTGCCTGCGCAGGCCGTCAGCAGGGCCAGGACCGAGGAGCAGGTCAGCGCCTGTAGGAGGTTTCTTGGCATGGGAACGTCCTTACTTATTGTTCTTTGAGGGTTGGAACAATAAGAAGACAAAGCAAGGACTGCGCCCGTTCCTGAAAAACAGGCAAAAAAAATCCGGAATCCTTTCGAATTCCGGATTTTCCTGTCGCACGAGGATCAGTCAGCGATCCTCGTGCGGCGGCACCTCAAGGCATCACACCAGCGCAGCGATTGCCGCGTTGAGGGTGGCGCTTGGGCGCATGGCCTTGCTGGTCAGCTCGGCGTTCGGTGCGTAGTAGCCACCGATGTCCACTGGCTTGCCCTGGACAGCGTTGAGCTCGGCAACGATGGTTGCCTCATTCGCGGTCAGGGTCTTGGCCAGTTCGCCAAACTGCGCTTGCAATGCAGTGTCTTCGGTCTGGGCCGCCAGGGCTTGAGCCCAGTACAGCGCCAGGTAGAAGTGGCTGCCGCGGTTGTCGATGTTGCCGACTTTGCGCGATGGCGACTTGTTGTTGTCGAGGAACTGGCCGGTGGCCTGGTCCAGGGTCTTGGACAGTACCAGGGCTTTCGGGTTGTTGTACGTCACACCCAAATGCTCGAGGGATGCGGCCAGGGCGAGGAACTCGCCCAGGGAATCCCAGCGCAGGAAGTTCTCTTCAACCAGTTGCTGCACGTGCTTCGGAGCCGAGCCGCCAGCGCCGGTTTCGAACAGGCCGCCACCGTTCATCAGCGGCACGATCGACAGCATCTTGGCGCTGGTGCCCAGTTCCATGATCGGGAACAGGTCGGTCAGGTAGTCGCGCAGAACGTTGCCGGTCACCGAGATGGTGTCCAGGCCCTTGCGGGTACGCTCCAGGGTGAACTTCATCGCGTCGACCGGCGACATGATGCGGATGTCCAGGCCTTCGGTGTTGTGGTCTTTCAGGTAAGCCTGAACTTTCTCGACCACGACGCCGTCGTGCGCGCGCTGTGGGTCCAGCCAGAAGATGGCCGGGGTGTTGCTGGCGCGGGCGCGGTTGACGGCCAGTTTGACCCAGTCCTGGATCGGCGCGTCTTTGGTCTGGCACATGCGGAAGATGTCGCCGGCTTCAACAGCCTGTTCCATCAGCAGGTTGCCCTTGCTGTCGGTGACGCGGACTACGCCGTCAGCCTTGATCTGGAAGGTCTTGTCGTGGGAGCCGTACTCTTCGGCTTTTTTCGCCATCAGGCCAACGTTTGGCACGCTGCCCATGGTGGTTGGGTCGAAGGCGCCATTGGCCTTGCAGTCTTCGATCACTGCCTGGTAGATAGTGGCGTAGCAGCGATCCGGGATCACCGCCTTGGTGTCGTGCAGCTGGCCGTCGGTGCCCCACATCTTGCCGGAGTCACGGATCATGGCAGGCATCGATGCGTCGACGATGACGTCGCTCGGCACGTGCAGGTTGGTGATGCCTTTGTCGGAGTTGACCATCGCCAGGGAAGGGCGAGCAGCGTATACCGCCTGGATGTCGGCTTCGATCTGCGCTTGCTGATCGGCCGGCAGGGCCTTGATGCGAGCGTACAGGTCGCCGATGCCGTTGTTCAGGTTGAAGCCGATCTGCTCCAGCACCACAGCGTGCTTGGCCAGCGCGTCTTTATAGAACTCGGCAACGATCTGGCCGAACATGATCGGGTCGGAAACCTTCATCATGGTGGCTTTCAGGTGAACCGACAGCAGCACGCCTTGTTTCTTGGCGTCTTCGATTTCAGCGGCGATGAAGCTGCGCAGGGCTTTCTTGCTCAGCACGGCGGTGTCGATGATCTCGCCAGCTTGTACGCTGGTTTTTTCCTTCAGGACGGTAGCGGTACCGTCCTTGGCGATCAGTTCGATCTTGACGGCATCAGCGCCTTCGATCTGAACGGCTTTCTCGCTGCCGTAGAAGTCGCCGTTGCTCATGTGGGCAACGTGGGACTTGGAGTCGGCAGCCCAGGCGCCCATTTTGTGCGGGTGCTTGCGAGCGTAGTTCTTGACCGACAGCGGGGCGCGGCGGTCGGAGTTGCCTTCGCGCAGTACCGGGTTCACGGCGCTGCCCTTGACCTTGTCGTAACGTGCACGGGTTTCTTTTTCCGCGTCGGTGGTTACGGTTTCCGGGTAGTCCGGCAGGGCGTAGCCCTGGGCCTGCAGTTCCTTGATCGCAGCTTGCAGCTGAGGGGTCGAGGCACTGATGTTCGGCAGCTTGATGATGTTGGCTTCAGGGGTAACGGCCAGGTCGCCCAGTTCGGCGAGGTGGTCCGGCACGGCCTTGGCGCCCAGTTGCTCGGGGAAGCTTGCGAGGATGCGCGCGGCCAGGGAAATGTCGCGGGTTTCCACGGCAATATCAGCGGAAGCGGTGAAGGCCTCTACGATAGGCAGCAGTGAATAGGTGGCGAGGGCTGGGGCTTCGTCGGTGAAGGTGTAGATGATCTTCGAGCGGGTGGGCATATTCGGATTAACTCTCTTCTTTGCTGAAAGCATGCGCAGAAACTCGAGATGCGCCGGGTAAAGCGCGTTCGTTCAAAGTCATCCATGAGCGAAATGTCGAAGTTTCTTCGCGGTGATGTTGGGTTGCATCAGTCGAGCGTCAAGCGGGTGAGCTACTGTAGTAGCTCGGCTTTTCTGGCGGAGGGCGTCTGTCTAGAGCGGTCGGCCGTCGTGACTCTTTGGTCAGCGGCGGCATTATACATAGGTCGCTATGCTTACGCCGAGCCTTCATACAAAAGGTGTGTCGTCCATTGGTCTAAAGGTCGCAGGCAGCGGGTTGCGCCTAAAGTCGCATGATGTGCTCAAGATTGGCGCTTTTCCCTTTGCTTTCAAGCTTGTAGGCCGCTAAATGTGCTGTTTTCGACGCAAATGTGCAGGGCCTGAGGTTTCAGTCCTCATTTATCTGGAGTAGGCTCGAACGCAGCCAGATGTTCAATCCATAGATGGAGTTCAGCATGGGATACAAGAAGATTCAGGTTCCGGCAGTCGGCGACAAAATCACCGTCAATGCAGACCATTCTCTCAATGTTCCTGACAACCCGATCATCCCCTTCATCGAGGGTGACGGTATTGGCGTCGACATCAGCCCGGTGATGATCAAGGTGGTCGATGCAGCTGTTAACAAGGCTTATGGCGGCAAGCGCAAAATCTCCTGGATGGAGGTGTATGCCGGCGAAAAGGCCACCCAGGTTTACGACCAGGACACCTGGCTGCCCCAGGAAACCCTGGATGCGGTCAAGGACTACGTGGTTTCCATCAAGGGCCCGCTGACCACCCCAGTCGGTGGCGGTATCCGTTCGCTGAACGTGGCCCTGCGCCAACAGCTCGACCTTTATGTGTGCCTGCGCCCGGTGCGCTGGTTCGAAGGCGTGCCAAGCCCGGTCAAGAAGCCAGGCGATGTGGACATGACCATCTTCCGCGAGAACTCCGAGGATATTTACGCCGGCATCGAGTGGAAAGCCGGCTCCCCGGAAGCGATCAAGGTCATCAAGTTCCTGAAGGAAGAGATGGGCGTCACCAAGATCCGTTTCGACCAGAACTGCGGGATCGGCATCAAGCCGGTGTCCCTGGAAGGCACCAAGCGCCTGGCGCGCAAGGCCTTGCAGTATGTCGTGGATAACGACCGCGACTCGCTGACCATTGTGCACAAAGGCAACATCATGAAGTTCACCGAAGGTGCCTTCAAGGAATGGGCCTACGAAGTGGCGGCCGAAGAGTTCGGCGCGACCCTGTTGGATGGCGGCCCGTGGATGCAATTCAAGAACCCGCGCACCGGCAAGAATGTGGTGGTCAAGGACGCCATTGCCGACGCCATGCTCCAGCAGATCCTGCTGCGCCCGGCCGAATACGACGTGATCGCCACCCTTAACCTTAACGGTGACTATCTGTCCGACGCCCTGGCGGCGGAAGTGGGCGGTATCGGTATTGCGCCGGGCGCCAACCTGTCCGACACCGTGGCGATGTTCGAAGCCACCCACGGTACTGCGCCGAAGTATGCCGGCAAGGACCAGGTCAACCCGGGTTCGTTGATCCTGTCGGCGGAAATGATGTTGCGCCACATGGGCTGGACCGAAGCGGCCGACCTGATCATCAAGGGCACCAACGGCGCAATTTCGGCCAAGACCGTGACCTATGACTTCCACCGCTTGATGGACGGCGCCAAGTTGCTGTCGTCGTCGGCGTTCGGGGATGCGCTGATTTCGCATATGTAAGCTGATACAGGGGCGTAAAAAAACCGGCCTTATGGGCCGGTTTTTTTTAGAGCGTTTGCTCAGTGGCTGATCAGGCCAGTTGTCTTTTTGATTTTTGAGCGACGCCCTCTTTGGGGGTAGTGGCGCTGACTGGAGCGCTGATATTCACTGCGTGCAAGCCCTTGGGTCCCTGAATGATGTCGAAGGAAACCGGTTGCCCTGCCTTTAGTGTCTTGTAGCCATCCATTTGGATAGCCGAGTAATGCGCAAATAGGTCGTCAGTCTTGCCGTCTTCGTTGATGAAGCCGTAACCCTTGGCATTGTTGAACCACTTGACCTTACCGCTCGCCATGCCCATATCCCTCTGCACCAGACTCCATCACTGGAGTATCATCCAGTTTATCCGTCCTAACCCGAATAAATAAGGTTGACTGCGCGGACCTTTTTTACCCACTGTGGGTTCTATTGGTTGTAACACTGATTTGCCGATAGTCAAGGCGACCAGTCGGTCAGAGTTGAAATTCTGACAGGTCGCCCCCACCACTGTATTTGAACCACTGACGAACCTTTCTTTCCATGCATGCAATCAGCCAGATTCGACTAACATTCAATCAGGATCGCCCGGATCATCAAGAAGACGACGACGGTTCTGCAGGCATTGCTGTCCAGGAGGCCAAGCCTGCTTTACAGGCGCCGCCGATGTACAAGGTGGTTTTGTTCAATGATGACTACACACCGATGGATTTCGTCGTCGAAGTACTCGAGGTGTTTTTTAACCTGAACCGCGAGTTGGCGACCAAGGTAATGCTGGCCGTTCACACAGAAGGACGGGCAGTATGTGGAGTGTTTACCCGCGACATCGCCGAGACAAAGGCCATGCAGGTCAACCAGTACGCCAGGGAAAGCCAGCATCCGCTACTCTGTGAAATCGAGAAGGACGGTTAACTCCGACCACTTGGGTATGAGGTGAAGCTATGTTAAACCGCGAGCTCGAAGTCACCCTCAATCTTGCCTTCAAGGAGGCCCGTTCGAAGCGTCATGAATTCATGACCGTCGAACACCTGCTGCTGGCACTTTTGGATAACGAAGCTGCCGCCACCGTACTGCGTGCGTGTGGTGCCAATCTCGACAAACTCAAGCATGACCTGCAGGAGTTTATCGACTCCACCACGCCGTTGATCCCCGTTCATGACGAGGACCGCGAGACCCAGCCAACCCTGGGCTTCCAGCGGGTACTGCAGCGTGCCGTTTTCCACGTACAGAGCTCCGGCAAGCGCGAAGTCACAGGGGCCAATGTGCTCGTGGCGATCTTCAGCGAGCAGGAAAGCCAGGCTGTGTTCCTGCTCAAGCAGCAAAGCGTTGCCCGTATTGATGTCGTCAACTACATCGCCCATGGCATTTCCAAGGTGCCGGGGCATGGCGATCACTCGGAAGGTGAGCAGGATATGCAGGATGACGAGGGCGGTGAGTCTTCTTCTTCGAGCAACCCGCTGGACGCTTATGCCAGCAACCTCAACGAACTGGCGCGCCAGGGGCGGATCGATCCGCTGGTGGGGCGTGAGCTGGAAGTTGAGCGCGTGGCGCAGATCCTGGCGCGTCGCCGCAAGAACAACCCGTTGTTGGTCGGTGAGGCAGGCGTGGGTAAAACCGCGATTGCCGAAGGCCTGGCCAAACGCATTGTTGATAACCAGGTGCCCGACCTGCTGGCCAACAGCGTCGTCTACTCCCTTGACCTGGGCGCATTGCTCGCCGGGACCAAGTACCGTGGCGATTTCGAGAAGCGCTTCAAGGCGTTGCTCGGCGAGCTGAAAAAACGCCCGCAGGCGATCCTGTTCATTGACGAAATCCACACCATCATCGGTGCCGGTGCGGCTTCCGGTGGCGTGATGGATGCGTCGAACCTGCTCAAGCCGCTGCTGTCTTCGGGCGATATCCGTTGCATCGGTTCGACCACGTTCCAGGAATTCCGCGGGATCTTCGAAAAAGACCGCGCCCTGGCGCGCCGCTTCCAGAAAGTGGATGTGTCCGAGCCTTCGGTAGAAGATACCATTGGCATCCTGCGCGGGCTCAAGGGGCGCTTTGAAGCGCACCATGGCATCGAGTACACCGATGAGGCGCTGCGTGCAGCCGCCGAGCTGGCATCGCGCTACATCAATGACCGGCACATGCCGGACAAGGCCATCGACGTGATCGACGAGGCGGGTGCCTACCAGCGCCTGCAGCCGGTAGAGAAGCGTGTGAAACGCATCGACGTGCCTCAGGTCGAGGATATCGTGGCGAAGATCGCGCGGATTCCGCCAAAACACGTCAACACCTCCGATCGGGAGCTGCTGCGTAACCTGGAGCGCGACCTCAAGCTGACCGTGTTTGGTCAGGATGCGGCGATCGACTCGCTGTCCACCGCGATCAAGCTGTCCCGCGCTGGCCTCAAGTCGCCGGACAAGCCGGTCGGTTCGTTCCTGTTCGCCGGGCCTACCGGCGTCGGCAAGACCGAAGCGGCGCGGCAATTGGCCAAGGCCATGGGGATCGAGCTGGTGCGTTTCGACATGTCCGAGTACATGGAGCGTCACACCGTGTCGCGCCTGATCGGTGCGCCTCCGGGCTATGTCGGCTTCGACCAGGGCGGCCTGTTGACCGAGGCGATCACCAAGCAGCCACATTGCGTACTGCTGCTCGATGAAATCGAGAAGGCGCACCCGGAAGTCTTCAACCTGCTGTTGCAGGTCATGGACCACGGCACCCTGACCGACAACAACGGGCGCAAGGCGGACTTCCGCAACGTGATCGTGATCATGACCACCAACGCCGGTGCCGAAACAGCCGCGCGGGCTTCCATTGGCTTTACTCATCAGGATCACTCTTCCGACGCCATGGAAGTGATCAAGAAGAGTTTCACGCCGGAATTCCGCAACCGCCTGGACACCATCATCCAGTTTGGTCGCCTCAGCCATGAGGTCATCAAAAGCGTTGTGGACAAGTTCCTCACCGAGCTCCAGGCGCAGTTGGAAGACAAGCGCGTGCAGCTGGAAGTCTCGGACGCGGCGCGCAACTGGCTGGCGGAAGGTGGCTACGACGCGGCAATGGGCGCTCGGCCAATGGCTCGCCTGATCCAGGACAAGATCAAGCGCCCACTGGCGGAAGAGATCCTGTTCGGCGAACTGGCAGACCATGGTGGCGTGGTGCATATCGATCTGAAGGACGGCGAGTTGACCTTCGACTTCGAAACCACGGCTGAAATGGCCTGATAGCTGACGCAACAAAACAAAAAGGCGCCGAGAGGCGCCTTTTTGCTGTCTTGAAACCGATGCAGATCAAATGTGGGAGCGGGCTTGCTCGCGAATGCGGTGTGCCAGTCGACACAATCAGTGACTGATACGCCGCATTCGCGAGCAAGCCCGCTCCCACAAGGGATTTCTGGTTTCAGGTAAATAGCGCACACACAAAAACGCCCGGCATAACCGGGCGTTTTGTATTGACTTGATTAACGGGCGCGGTAAGTGATGCGCCCTTTGCTCAGGTCATAGGGCGTCAGTTCGACGCGCACTTTGTCACCGGTAAGAATACGAATGTAGTTCTTGCGCATCTTGCCGGAGATATGCGCGGTTACGACGTGCCCATTTTCCAACTCCACACGAAACATGGTGTTGGGCAGGGTGTCGACGACAGTGCCTTCCATTTCGAAGCTGTCTTCTTTCGACATGCAGTAAAGCCCTCGGTATCCAGTGAATGGCCCGGTGCAACTGCGCCAGGCAAAAGCGGCGTGCATTGTGCCCGAAAAAGGGTGTTTAAGCCAAGAGGTTCTAGTTCAGCGTGACCCATCTTTGGTTAATTAGCAGTTCAATGGGCCGATATTGGGTCTTGTAGTTCATCTTTTTGCAGTTTTTGATCCAGTATCCGAGGTACACCGCCTCCAATTCCAGGCGCAAGGCTTCACCGATCTGCCACAGGATCGCAAAGCGTCCCAGGCTGCGCCGTTCCTCGGCGGGCTCATAAAAGGTGTAGACCGCCGACAGGCCATTGGGCAGCAGGTCAGTCACGGCGACCGCCACCAGTCGTCCCTCCAGCCGAAACTCATAGAAGCGCGAGAAGGGCAGGTCGCGCACCAGGAAGGTGGAAAACTGGTCGCGGCTGGGCGGGAACATGTCGCCGTCGGCGTGGCGCTGTTCGATGTAGCGTTGGTAAAGGTCGAAATATTCTTCGCTGAAGCCGGGTTTGGTGGCGGTGACGGTCAGGTCGGCGTTGCGCTTCAGGATGCGTTTCTGGTTGCGGTCCGGAAGGAACTGCGCCACCGGGATGCGCGCCGGTACGCAGGCGTTGCAGTTCTGGCAGTGCGGCCGGTAAAGGTGGTCGCCGCTGCGCCGGAAGCCCATTTCCGACAAATCGGCATACACATGCACGTCCATCGGCTGGCTGGGGTCGAGGAACAGCGTGGTGGCCTGCTCATCGGGCAGATAGCTGCATGAGTGGGGTTGAGTGGCATAAAACTTCAAACGCGCCAACTCGGTCATGATCAACCCTCGGATAAGCTTTGAAATAAGTGTAAGCCAGGTGTGGGGAAGTCGCCTAGGAAACCCACGGAGCAGAGCTGGTTTGGTCCAAATGGTCGCGCAGGTAGTTGGCGAAGTCGCTGCGGGGAATGGCGCGGGCGCCGAGGCTGTGCAGGTGATCGGTGGGCATCTGGCAGTCGATCAGCACAAAGCCCCAGGCCTGTAGTTGCCGAACCAGGGTGGCGAAGCCGTATTTCGAGGCGTTGTCGGCGCGACTGAACATGGACTCGCCGAAAAACAACTGGCCCATCGCCAGGCCGTACAGGCCGCCCACCAGTTCGCCCGCGTCCCACACCTCCACCGAATGCGCATAACCGCGCTGGTGCAGTTGCAGGTAGGCGTTCTGCATGGCTTCGGTGATCCAGGTGCCATCGGCATAACTGCGCGGCGCCGCGCACGCCTGGATGACCGCAGCGAAGTCCTGGTCGAAGGTCACTGTGTAACGCTGCTGGCGCAACAATTTGCCGAGGCTGCGGGAAACGTGCAGCTCATCGGGGAACAGTACGGTGCGCGGGTCGGGCGACCACCAGAGGATGGGCTGGCCTTCCGAGAACCAGGGAAAACAGCCGTGACGGTAGGCCTGGATCAGGCGGTCGGCCGACAGGTCGCCACCGGCCGCGAGCAGGCCATTGGGTTCGCGCATGGCCTTGGCCAGCGGTGGGAAGGTCAGGGTGTTGCGTTGTAACCAGGTCAGCATGGCATCCAGGCTTACGGAAGGGGAGGGCGGAAACGGCGATGTTGTCCGTTGCAAGAGCTGTGATTATTGTCGACGAAACGCTCTGGGGCTACCCCGAACATGGGATCGGTGCAGATAAGCATGAACGGGTGTTTCTGCAACTCTATGCCGGGGGCGTGGTCGTAATCGCGTACGTCGGTCGGCAAGCTAGCCTGGATTGGCAAAAACAGCTCATAAGCCTTTGTCAGTAAAGACAATGCATGCTCAAATTGAACGTTATGAAATTGAACATTGGCTATGCTGTGTAACGTAGGGCCAAGTGCGTGGCATCGCGCACACAAACCCGTACAATGCGGCCATTGGGGCGTTATCGCCGTTTCATGAATCAGTAGCAGGGTGTTAAAAGTAGCTCCACTGGCACTCGTTCATTTTTTACCTGCCCGGATTGGGCAGTGTTTTGCAGTCATTCAACAGATGGACGCGCTAAAGGCGCAGGAAAAGACCCGTTTTGAAGAAATCCGCCGCAACACCTAAAGCCGCAGTCGTGCCCGCCTGGCGCCAGCACCTGCACTACCGACTCAAGGAAGGTGCACTAATCGCCATCGGCGCGCTGTGCCTGTTCCTGATGATGGCCTTGCTCACCTATGGCAAGGACGATCCAGGCTGGAGCCACAACAGCAAGATCGAAGACGTGCAGAACTTCGGTGGTCCGGCCGGCTCCTACAGCGCCGACATCCTGTTCATGGTGCTGGGTTACTTCGCTTACATCTTCCCGTTGCTGCTGGCCATCAAGACCTGGCAGATCTTCCGCCAGCGTCACGAGCCGTGGCAATGGAGCGGCTGGCTGTTCTCCTGGCGCCTGATCGGCCTGGTGTTCCTGGTGTTGTCCGGCGCGGCCCTGGCCCATATCCATTTCCATGCACCTACCGGTCTGCCGGCCGGTGCCGGCGGCGCTCTGGGCGAAAGCCTCGGCGACCTGGCCCGCAGGACCCTGAACATCCAGGGCAGCACCCTGATGTTTATTGCGCTGTTCCTGTTCGGCCTCACCGTGTTTACCGACCTGTCCTGGTTCAAGGTCATGGACGTGACCGGCAAGATCACCCTCGACCTGCTCGAACTGTTCCAGGGCGCCGCGAATCGCTGGTGGTCGGCCCGGGTGGACCGCAAACGCATGGTTGCGCAACTGCGCGAGGTGGATACCCGCGTCAACGAGGTGGTAGCCCCGAGCACGCCGGACCGGCGTGAGCAGGCCAAGGTCAAGGAACGCCTGATCGAACGCGAGCAGGCCCTGACCAAGCACATGTCGGACCGCGAGAAGCAAGTGCCGCCGGTGATTGCCCCTGCGCCGCCGAAGGCCCCCGAGCCAAGCCACCGCGTGCAGAAAGAGAAACAGGCGCCGTTGTTTGTCGACAGCGCCGTGGAAGGCACCTTGCCGCCGATCTCGATTCTTGATCCTGCGGAAAAGAAACAGCTCAATTACTCCCCTGAATCCCTGGCGGCCGTCGGCCACCTGCTGGAAATCAAGCTCAAGGAATTCGGCGTCGAAGTCTCGGTGGATTCGATCCACCCGGGCCCGGTGATTACCCGCTACGAAATCCAGCCGGCTGCCGGCGTCAAGGTCAGCCGCATTTCCAACCTGGCCAAGGATCTGGCGCGTTCGCTGGCCGTGACCAGCGTGCGGGTGGTGGAAGTGATTCCGGGCAAGACCACCGTCGGTATCGAGATTCCCAACGAAGACCGGCAGATCGTGCGCTTCTCCGAAGTGCTGTCGACCCCGGAATACGACAACTTCAAGTCGCCGGTCACCCTGGCCCTGGGCCACGACATCGGCGGCAAGCCGGTGATCACCGACCTGGCGAAAATGCCTCACTTGCTGGTTGCCGGTACCACCGGTTCCGGTAAGTCGGTGGGTGTGAACGCGATGATCCTGTCGATCCTGTTCAAGTCGGGCCCGGATGACGCCAAGCTGATCATGATCGACCCGAAAATGCTTGAGCTGTCCATCTACGAAGGCATTCCGCACTTGCTGTGCCCGGTGGTGACCGACATGAAGGATGCGGCGAACGCCCTGCGCTGGAGCGTTGCCGAGATGGAACGGCGCTACAAGCTGATGGCGAAGATGGGCGTGCGTAACCTGTCGGGCTTCAACGCCAAGGTCAAGGAAGCCCAGGACGCCGGCACGCCGCTGACCGACCCGTTGTACAAGCGTGAAAGCATCCACGACGAAGCGCCGCTGTTGACCAAATTGCCGACCATCGTGGTGGTGGTCGACGAATTTGCCGACATGATGATGATCGTCGGCAAGAAGGTCGAAGAGCTGATCGCCCGTATCGCCCAGAAGGCGCGGGCCGCCGGGATCCACTTGATCCTCGCGACCCAGCGTCCGTCGGTGGACGTGATCACCGGCCTGATCAAGGCCAACATCCCGACCCGCATGGCGTTCCAGGTGTCGAGCAAGATCGATTCCCGGACCATCATCGACCAGGGCGGCGCCGAGCAACTGCTGGGCCACGGTGACATGCTCTACATGCCGCCGGGCACCAGTTTGCCGATCCGTGTCCACGGCGCGTTCGTCTCCGACGATGAGGTGCACCGTGTGGTGGAAGCCTGGAAGCTGCGTGGCGCCCCGGAATACAACGACGACATCCTCGCCGGCGTCGAAGAGGCCGGCAGCGGCTTCGACGGTGGCAGCGGCGGTGGCGACGATGATGCCGAGACCGATGCTCTCTACGACGAAGCGGTGCAGTTCGTGCTTGAAAGCCGCCGCGCCTCGATCTCCGCCGTACAGCGCAAGCTGAAGATTGGCTACAACCGCGCTGCCCGCATGATCGAAGCCATGGAAATGGCCGGCGTGGTCACCTCGATGAACACCAACGGCTCGCGCGAAGTGATTGCGCCAGCGCAGATGCGTGACTGATTACGTGCCGCGTGGCAACACGCGGCACGCCTTGCAACCGAATCTAAGAGGACTCCCATGCGTCTTATCCGCATGCTGTTGTTGCCTGCATTGGCCCTGACTGCTGTTTCGGCTCATGCTGACCCGGCTTCCGTCGCCAGCCTGAAAAACCTGTTGGACAAATCCCAGACCCTGACCGCGCGCTTCTCCCAGCTCACGCTGGATGCCGGTGGCACCCAGTTGCAGGAAACCGCCGGCGAGATGGCTGTACAGCGTCCAGGGCTGTTCTACTGGCACACAGAAGGCAAGGCCGAGCAGACCATCGTCTCTGACGGCCAAAAAGTCACCCTGTGGGACCCGGACCTGGAGCAGGCGACCATCAAGAAGCTCGACCCGCGCCTGAACCAGACGCCAGCGCTGTTGCTGTCGGGCGATGTGTCGAAGATCAACGACAGCTTCGACATTACCTCCAAGCAGACCAGCAACGTGATTGAATTCACCCTTAAGCCGAAATCCAAGGACACGCTCTTTGACACGCTGTCCCTGTCGTTTGGCAACGGCGTGATCAACAACATGCGTCTGATTGACAGCGTCGGCCAGCGCACCGATATCCTGTTCTCCGGGGTCAAGGCCAACCAGCCGGTACCGGCATCCAAGTTCAAGTTCGACATCCCGAAGGGTGCCGACGTGATCCAGGAATAAACTGCCCAGAGGTTTCAAACGCTGCCCATGGACCTGTTTCGAAGTGACCCGATTGCTCAGCCTCTGGCGGCGCGCCTGCGCTCGACCAACCTGGACGAGTACGTCGGGCAGGAACACCTGCTCGCCCGCGGCAAGCCTTTGCGCGAGGCCCTTGAGCAGGGTGCGCTGCACTCGATGATTTTCTGGGGGCCGCCGGGCGTGGGTAAAACCACCCTGGCGCGGCTCCTGGCAAAAGTCTCGGATGCACACTTTGAGACGGTCTCGGCGGTGCTGGCCGGGGTCAAGGAGATCCGCCAGGCGGTGGAAGTCGCCAAGCAGCAGGCCGGGCAGTACGGCAAGCGCACCATCCTGTTCGTCGACGAAGTGCATCGCTTCAACAAGTCGCAGCAGGATGCGTTCTTGCCGTATGTCGAAGACGGCACGCTGATCTTTATTGGTGCCACCACCGAAAACCCGTCTTTTGAACTGAACAATGCCTTGCTGTCCCGGGCGCGTGTCTATGTGCTCAAGAGCCTCGACGAAGCCGCGATGCAGAAGCTCTTGCAGCGTGCGCTGAACGAAGACAAGGGCCTGGGCAAGCGCCAGTTGAGTGTCAGTGAGGAAGGCTTCAAGATCCTGCTGACTGCTGCGGATGGCGACGGTCGACGTTTTCTCAATCTGCTGGAAAACGCTTCCGACCTGGCCGAGGATGGCAGCGAAATCGGCGTCGACTTGCTGCAGAGCCTGTTGGGCGACACCCGCCGGCGTTTCGACAAGGGCGGCGAAGCGTTCTACGACCAGATTTCCGCGTTGCACAAGTCTGTGCGCGGCTCAAACCCAGACGGCGCGCTGTACTGGTTTGCGCGGATGATCGACGGCGGTTGCGACCCGCTGTACCTGGCCCGGCGCGTGGTGCGCATGGCCAGTGAAGATATCGGCAATGCCGACCCGCGTGCGCTGAGCCTGTGCCTGGCCGCCTGGGAAGTGCAGGAACGCCTGGGCAGCCCGGAAGGCGAGTTGGCGGTGGCCCAGGCCATCACCTATCTGGCCTGCGCACCGAAGAGCAACGCGGTGTACATGGGCTTCAAGTCCGCCCTGCGTGCTGCCGCCGAGCATGGTTCCCTGGAAGTGCCGCTGCACTTGCGCAATGCGCCGACCAAGCTGATGAAGCAACTCGGCTACGGCGATGAATACCGCTACGCCCACGATGAGCCGGACGCCTATGCGGCTGGCGAAGATTACTTCCCGGATGACCTTGAGCCGCAGCCGTTCTACCAGCCGGTGCCCCGTGGCCTGGAGCTGAAGATCGGCGAAAAGCTCAATCACCTTGCCCAACTTGACCGGCTCAGTCCGAAACAGCGGAGAAAGTAGTGCTCAGAACGATTCTTGCCGTGTCCGTGGCCGGCATCGCTGGTACATTATTGCGTTTCGCCACCAGCACCTGGGTCAGCGCCAATTGGCCGAAGCATTTTTATGCGGCGACCCTGGCGGTCAACCTGGTGGGCTGTTTGATCATCGGCTTGTTGTACGGGTGGTTTCTGCTTCGCCCGGAAGTGCCGATTGAGATTCGTGCCGGCTTGATTGTCGGTTTTGTAGGCGGTCTGACGACCTTTTCATCCTTTTCACTGGACACGCTACGCCTGCTGGAAAGCGGGCAGGCACCGGTCGCCTTCGGGTACCTGGCCGTCAGCGTGTTCGGCGGGCTGCTCGCCACCTGGGCTGGCCTGTCCTTGACCAAACTTTGATAAACGAGAGACCGACATGCTCGATTCCAAACTGTTACGTAGCAACCTTCAGGACGTAGCGGACCGCCTGGCATCCCGTGGCTTTGCCTTGGATGTTGCGCGCATCGAAGCGCTGGAAGAACAGCGCAAGACCGTCCAGACCCGCACCGAAGCACTGCAGGCTGAGCGTAATGCGCGTTCCAAATCCATCGGTCAGGCCAAGCAGCGCGGCGAAGACATCGCGCCGTTGATGGCGGACGTCGAGCGTATGGCTGGCGAGTTGGCTTCCGGCAAAGTCGAGCTGGACGTTATCCAGACCGAACTGGACTCGATCCTGCTGGGCATCCCGAACCTGCCGCACGAATCCGTGCCGATCGGCGAAGACGAAGACGGCAACGTCGAAGTCCGTCGCTGGGGCACGCCAAAAGCCTTCGATTTCGAGATCAAGGACCACGTCGCCCTGGGCGAACTGACCGGTGGCCTGGACTTCGAAACGGCGGCCAAAATGTCCGGCGCGCGCTTTGCCTTGCTGCGTGGCCCGATTGCACGCATGCACCGCGCCCTGGCGCAGTTCATGATCAACCTGCACACCGGCGAGCACGGCTACGAAGAGGCTTACACCCCGTACCTGGTCCAGGCTCCGGCGCTGATGGGCACCAGCCAGCTGCCGAAATTCGAGGAAGACCTGTTCAAGATCAGCCGCGACGGCGAAGCCGACTTGTACCTGATCCCGACCGCCGAAGTGTCGCTGACCAATATCGTGGCCGGGGAAATCCTCGACGCCAAGCAGCTGCCGATCAAGTTTGTCGCCCACTCGCCGTGCTTTCGCAGCGAAGCCGGTGCATCGGGCCGCGACACCCGCGGCATGATTCGCCAGCACCAGTTCGACAAGGTCGAGATGGTGCAGGTTGTCGAGCCGTCGACTTCCATGGAAGCGCTGGAAGGCCTGACCGCCAACGCCGAACGCGTCCTGCAACTGCTGGAGCTGCCGTACCGCGTTCTGGCGCTGTGCACCGGCGACATGGGTTTCAGCGCCGTGAAGACTTACGACCTGGAAGTGTGGGTGCCGAGCCAGGACAAATACCGCGAGATTTCGTCGTGCTCCAACTGCGGTGATTTCCAGGCCCGTCGCATGCAGGCGCGTTTCCGTAACCCGGAAACCGGCAAGCCCGAGCTGGTCCACACCCTCAACGGTTCGGGCCTGGCAGTAGGCCGTACCCTGGTGGCCGTGCTGGAAAACTACCAGCAGGCTGACGGTTCGATCCGCGTACCTGAAGTGCTCAAGCCGTACATGGCGGGCGTTGAGGTCATCGGCTAAATGGAATTTCTGCCGCTGTTTCATAACCTGCGCGGCAGTCGTGTGTTGGTCGTCGGTGGCGGGGAGATTGCCTTGCGCAAATCCCGGCTGCTGGCCGACGCCGGCGCGTTGTTGCGGGTGGTTGCTCCCCAGATTGAAGACCAGTTGCGTGAACTGGTGCAGGGCAGTGGCGGTGAACTGATTTTGCGTGGTTATCAGGAGGCCGACCTCGACGGTTGCACCCTGATCATCGCGGCGACCGACGACGAGCCGCTGAACGCGCAAGTGTCCAGCGATGCCCGGCGTCGTTGCGTACCGGTCAATGTGGTGGATGCGCCGGCCTTGTGCAGCGTGATCTTCCCGGCGATTGTCGACCGTTCGCCGTTGGTGATCGCAGTGTCCAGCGGCGGCGATGCGCCGGTGCTTGCACGCTTGATCCGCGCCAAGCTGGAAACCTGGATTCCGTCGACTTACGGCCAGTTGGCCGGGCTGGCGGCGCGGTTTCGCAGCCAGGTCAAAGGCTTGTTCCCGGATGTGCAGCAACGTCGCGCGTTCTGGGAAGATGTCTTCCAGGGCCCGATTGCTGATCGGCAACTGGCCGGGCAGGGCGATGAAGCCGAGCGTCTGCTGGTGGAGAAAATCAACGGCGCGCCGCCCCACGCACCGGGCGAAGTCTACCTGGTGGGCGCAGGCCCGGGTGATCCGGACCTGCTGACGTTCCGCGCCTTGCGCTTGATGCAACAGGCCGACGTGGTGCTGTACGACCGCCTGGTGGCGCCGGCGATTCTTGAATTGTGCCGTCGCGATGCCGAGCGGGTGTATGTCGGCAAGCGTCGCGCCGACCATGCGGTGCCGCAGGACCAGATCAACCAGCAACTGGTGGACCTGGCCAGGCAAGGCAAGCGCGTGCTGCGGCTCAAGGGTGGCGATCCGTTCATCTTTGGGCGTGGCGGTGAAGAGATCGAAGAGCTGGCGGCCCATGGCATCCCGTTCCAGGTGGTGCCGGGTATTACCGCGGCCAGTGGTTGCGCGGCGTATGCCGGTATTCCGCTGACCCACCGCGACTATGCGCAATCGGTTCGCTTCATTACCGGGCACTTGAAGGACGGGACTTCGGACCTGCCGTGGAGTGACCTGGTGGGCCCTTCGCAGACCCTGGTGTTCTACATGGGCTTGATCGGGTTGCCGATCATCTGCGAACAGCTGATCAAGCATGGTCGTTCGGCGGATACGCCGGCGGCGTTGATCCAGCAGGGCACCACGTCCAACCAGCGGGTGTTTACCGGTACCCTGGCTGACCTGCCACGCATGGTGGCGGAACATGAGGTTCATGCGCCGACACTGGTGATTGTGGGAGAAGTGGTGCAGTTGCGTGAGAAGCTGAAGTGGTTTGAAGGCGCTCAGTCGCAAGTCTGATAACCGCGACAGATGTTCAACTGTAGGAGCGAGCTTGCTCGCGAAAAACTCAAGGTCACCGCGTTCATTCAGCATGAGCGCGTTATCGTTGACGACCTTCGCGAGCAAGCTTGCTCCTACAGGGCTTGGATCAACTCCAAATCCCTTTCCCGCTCAACCGCTCCCGGTCATGCTCCGCCTCAAACGTCTGCAACGGCCCCTTCGGCACAATCCCCGTCGGATTAATCGTGCGGTGACTGGCGTAGTAATGCCCCTTGATGTGAGCAAAATCCACCGTCTCGGCAATCCCCGGCCACTGATACAACTCCCTTAGCCAATTCGACAGGTTCGGATAATCCGCAATTCGCCGCAGGTTGCATTTGAAGTGGCTGTAGTACACCGCATCAAACCGAATCGCCGTGGTGAAAAGCCTTACATCGGCTTCAGTCAGGTATTCTCCCGCCAGGTAACGATGCTCACCCAAGTGCTGCTCAAGGTGATCCAGTTCGGCAAACACATCATCAAATGCGGCCTCATAAGCCTTTTGTGACGTGGCAAAGCCTGCGCGGTACACACCGTTGTTCACGGCGGGATAGATTCGATCGTTCAGTGCATCAATGGTCGAGCGCTGGGCTTCGGGATAGAAATCCAGTTGATTGCCGGTCAGTTCATTAAACGCACTGTTGAACATGCGAATAATCTCCGCCGACTCATTGCTGACAATCCGCTTGAGCTTCTTGTCCCACAACACCGGCACTGTGACCCGCCCGGTGTAGCTGGCGGTGTCGGCGGTGTAGCGTTGGTGCATGAAGGTGAAGTCGTCAAGCTTGTCGCCGCTGGAGCCATGGGCCTTGTCGAAGGTCCAGCCGTTTTCCAGCATCAGCCAACTGACCACCGACACGTCGATCAGGCTTTCCAAGCCTTTGAGCTTGCGCAGGATCAATGTGCGGTGCGCCCAGGGGCAGGCGAGGGATACGTATAAATGGTAACGACCGGCTTCAGCCGCGAAACCGCCTTCGCCGGTCGGGCCGGGTTCACCATCGGCGGTCACCCAGTTGCGGCGTTGCGCCTGCTCCCGTTGGAAGGCGCCGTCTGCGCTACTTTCGTACCACTGGTCATGCCAGCGTCCTTCGATCAGCAAACCCATGACTGACTCCTTGGCTAATAAGCGTTGGAGTGCAGTCTAAAGGTCTGAGTTCGAACAAAAAGCGCAAAGGCTGGGGGTTAATGATCGACTAAATCGATTTGTCCCGGGCATCCCAGTACTGTTGGGCCAGTTCGAACGCCTGTTCCCGCGGGTGGCCGAGGCCGCGCAAGGCCAGGGCCATGGTGGCGATCAGTGCCAGTTGCGGGTAGCTGTCCTGCACCTCACCGCGCCATAGCGCCTTCAAATGCTCGGGCTCCAGGGCCGCAGGCTTGACGTGGCGCTGGGCGGAGAGGGCGGGCCACTCTTCATCCCAGCTTTCGCCGCCGGTAGTGCCGTACAGGTGGCTGATGGTGTCCGGGTTGATCTCGATCTCGCCGCCGTCGCCCTTGACCACGATGCTGTTATCGCCAAGCAGGCCGCTGGCATCGCGGTGTACGCCCTGGTAGCCCGGGTGGAAGATGCTTTGCAGGCCGCAGCGGGCGCTCAACGGGTTGAGGATGCGCGCCAGTGAATGGATCGGCGAGCGCAGGCCCAGGGTGTTGCGCAGGTCGATCATGCGCTGCAGTTGCGGCGCCCAGTCCCCCAGGGGAATAAACGCCAGGTTGCCCTGTTCAAGGGCCGCTTCCACCTGTTGCCAATTGCGGCACAACGGAATCTGCAAGCCATCCAGCAACTGCTCGGTGTAGAGCCGGCCTGCCGTATGCGCGCCGCCGCCGTGCATCAGGATACGCACGCCGTTCTGTGCCAGGCACTTGGCTGCCAGCAGGTACCACGGCAGGTGGCGTTTTTTACCGGCGTAGGTCGGCCAGTCGACATCCACATTGAGCGACGGTGCATTCAGGCGCTCGCGCACGGCTTCGGTGAAACCGGCGAGTTCCTCCGGGCTTTCTTCCTTGTGCCGCAGCAGCATGAGGAAGGCGCCGAGCTGGGTGTCTTCGACCTTCTCGTCCAGCAGCATGCCCATGGCTTCCCGGGCTTCCTCACGGGTGAGGTTGCGGGCGCCGCGCTTGCCTTTGCCGAGGATGCGCACGAACGGCGCGAACGGATGTTCGGCAGGGGTTTCAGTGATCAACGGGGCAAAATCAGTCATAAGCAATTCGTCGGCCTGGGCAGGCCCGCCAGCTTGGCGGCGAGTTTGGCGGGAGTGCCTTTGAACAGTCGGTTGAGGTGCAGGCTGTTGCCCTTTTCCGGGCCCAGCTTCAAGGCGGTGTACTTGATCAGCGGGCGGGTGGCGGGCGACAGCTGGAATTCGGTATAAAAGCCGCGCAGCAGTTCGAGGATTTCCCAGTGTTCCGGGGTCAGCTCCAGCGCTTCGGCGGTGGCGAGGGCGTTGGCCACGTCGCTGGACCACTCGGTCAGGTCGACGAGGTAGCCGTCCTTGTCCAGTTCGAGGGTGCGTTCACCTACGGTCAAAGTGTTCATAGCCAGGTATTGACCTTGTCATAGTCGATCGACAGCTGGACGACCGCCGGGTAATCGACACTGCCGGCCCATTCAGGCACGGCGAGGTTACGCGCCTGGCTGTCTTCGGCCAGTACAAACACTTTCACGCCCCTGGCCTGCAGGGCCTGGCAAGGCGCGCTGGCGGGTTGCAGGGCATAGGCGCCGTCGCCGCACAGCAGGATCGCATCCTGGGTGCCACAGAGGCGCAGGCAGCTGTCCAGCCGGCTGTCGGTAAAAGGCGAGTGGGATACCACATGCAAGGTCGACATCAGAGGGTAATCACCTGGTCGTAACGGTCAATCATCTGTGAAATTTGTTCACTGCTCAGCGGCTGTGCGTTGCCGGAGGTGGCCAGCCCGCGCACGGCGAGGCTATGGCTGCAGGCAAACACCTCTTCGACGCCAAATAATTCCAGGGCCTGGAGGTTGGCGCTCAGGTCTTTCTGTTGCACGGCCCTGGCGTCCTGGCTCGCGGCCAGTTGAAACACGCCGTCATCCAGAAACAACAGGCCAATCGGCAAATCAAACGCGCCGCCAGCCAATACGATATCCAGCGCTTCACGGGCGCTGGGGCCGGACCACGGCGCCTGTCGGCTGATCACCAGCAAGGATTTCGACATGTCACGGCCCTCCGAAGCAGATCAAGCGGTCAGCGGACTGGGCGGCGTCATGCAACTGCCCAAGCCCGGACAATGCCCAAGGCGCGTCCAGGTTCACCGCGCTGCGCTGATAACGGGTGGCCTCTTCGGCATTCAGCACGCCACGGCGCAGGGCCGCGGCGATGCACACCACGCCATCAAGCTGATGCTCGCTGACAAACTCGCGCCACTGACGGGCAATATCCTGCTCGTCCTGCGGCGCAACAATGTTGGTGGACGCGCTGTAGACGCCATCCTGATAAAAAAACAGCCGCACAATCTCATGCCCACCCGCCAGCGCCGCCTGGGCGAACAGCAAGGCACGGCGCGAGGAGGGCGCATGGGCGGCGGAAAAAAGCGCAATCGCGAACTTCATGGAACACTCTGAAGGCAAAACCTGTGGCAATGATAAAGCCGCAGGCAACAAAAAGCCCGCCGAAGCGGGCTTTTTGCATGCGGCTGCGATCAGTCGTCGCGGCCCATGATGCCGAAGATCTGCAACAGGCTGATAAACAGGTTGTAGATCGATACATACAGGCTGATGGTGGCCATGATGTAGTTACGCTCGCCACCCTGGATGATTGCGCTGGTCTGGAACAGGATGCAGGCCGAGGAGAACAGCACGAAACCTGCGCTGATCGCCAGTTGCAGGCCGCTGATCTGGAAGAACATGCCTGCCAGTACCGCAGCCAGCAACACGAAGAAACCGGCGGTGATGAAACCACCCAGGAAGCTCATGTCCTTGCGGGAAATCAGCACGTAGGCCGACAGGCCGCCAAATACCAGGGCAGTCATGGCAAATGCCGAGCTGACCACTTCCGCGCCGCCGGCCATGCCGAGGTAACGGTTAAGGATCGGGCCGAGGATAAAGCCCATGAAACCGGTCAGGGCAAACGCCGACACCAGGCCCCAGGCCGAGTCGCGCAGCTTGTTGGTCAGGAAGAACAGACCGTAGAAGCCGATCAGCACGACGAAGATATTCGGGTAGCCGACGCGCATTTGCTGGGCTACGAAGGCCATCACGCCGCTGAACGCGAGGGTGAGAGCGAGCAAGCCGTACGTATTGCGCAGGACGCGGCTAACTTCTAGCTGCTCAGCCTGCGCGTTTCCATTCACTGCGTAATTTTGTTCGCGCATGGCGACACTCCTTCAGTTTTGAAACATTCAGTCGCAAGGATCATAACAGACGCTCTGTAACAAGCTATGGCGAGAGTTTGACAGTGTGTTTCATTCGGGTATTATTGCGCCCGCTGAGACAGGATGGGCTATGCTAATCCTGTGTTGCACAAGGGAAATTGGCAGAGTGGTTGAATGCACCGGTCTTGAAAACCGGCGGACGTTAATAGCGTCTCCAGGGTTCGAATCCCTGGTTTCCCGCCAAGATTTACTCAAGAGCCCCGCTATTGCGGGGCTTTTGCGTTTCTGGGGTTCAGGAATACACCTCCAATCGTTTCCGCATCATTTCAGGCAGTTTTCGCAACTCTGCAAAAAGTGGGCGTCAACGGGTAGGGTTCACTATTTCACCCACGCGCCGATAACCGTCTCGGTTATCAGTTCACGCTGGAGAAGTCAGGCACCCAAGCCGGGCGCGCTGACTGGCGTGATTCGTGACTGAGAAAAGGCGCAATTACAGGTGGAAGTCGCCCGCAGCCTCCGGCTGGTAAAGCACTTTCTTGATCTCAATCCGGCGGGTCCGGTCAGCAATTCGCCAGTCGATGGCGTCTCCCTCCTGATAGCCAAGGATGGCGGTGCCTATGTCGGAATACACGGAATGCTTTGCTGCGTTGCTGTCCGCGTCTTCAGGGTAGACCAAGGCCACTTCGAACTCTTCATCGTCCAGTTGCAGCAAGGCCCTGGAGTTCATCGTGATGACATTGCACGCCACCTGCTGCGGCTTGACGACAATGGCCCGCTCAAGCTCATGTTCGAGTTCAACAACCGCCGGGCCTTGCTCGAACGCGATCAGATCCTCGAGCCTGGCCTTGTCGATTTCAGTGATGTAGATCCTGGTGGAGTCGCCACCGGCACCTTCGCGCAAGAACTGGAAATAGCTCGCCGCCGTCATGGAAAATGACGTCAATGTCGGCGTTTCGCTCTCCAGCATAAAGCCGCTGCGCAGAAAGGCTTTCAGCGAGCGCGAGTTGTCCGGGTGAATCTTGGCGATGAGCTTCTCGGCCCGCATGTCGAGGAAGGCCAGTTTCATGCCTTCGCGGATCGTGCTGGCGCCCAGGTTCCGGCCCCATTTGTCGCTGTCTCCGATGACCAGGACAATCTCGCAATTTGAGCCGGTCTTGATGAGACGGACAAAGCCCACCGGGGCGTCATGCCGGTCATAGGCCATAAAGAATCTGCCGCCCTGGTTGAATAGATGAGTCAGGATCGGCAACTGAGTCCGATCAATGACTTGCTCAATGGAGCGGGAGACATGACGCGAATCGCTCAGATAGCAGGTGATGCGCTCATCCTCTAACCAATCCATCAACGTCAGCGCGTGCGCCCGCGTAATTTCAGGGCACAGCGAAATGAAAGGCTTGTTCATCTTGACCACACTTATTTGTAAAGGATTGAAGCCCTTCATGGATATGTCATGGCGGTTCTTCGGCAACCGGATATTTTAAGACATGCCGCGAGTAATGGCGAACATGCCAGAGAGTTCCAAGAAGCCACCGCTTGCTGAACCCGACCCAGGCAAGCACTCAAGAGAAAGGTGGGCTGACTATGCATCGCAGCCTGAGGGCGGCCTGTCTATCCAACCGAGCAAGCCGTTCCCGGCTGGCACTCAAATGTAAAAATTTTTATCTGGCCTCTTGAAAATTTTCCCGGCGAACATAAATTTTCATCACGCGACGCCGAATGCGGGTCGCGCACTTAATCACTTGGATTTAATCAGGAGATTTTGAGATGGCTACTACCCTTTCGTTGGCCCCTTTGTTCCGTCAATCCGTGGGCTTCGATCGCTTCAATGACCTGTTTGAGTCGGCGCTTCGCAGCGAGGCTCCGAACACTTATCCGCCTCACAATGTGGAAAAGCACGGTGATGACGAATATCGCATTGTCATTGCTGTCGCTGGGCTTACTGAAGCGGATTTGGATATTCAGGTCGAGAAGGGCGTTTTGACAGTCGTTGGCGACAAGCGTGAAACCGAGAAAGCAGTCACTTATCTGCACCAGGGCATCGCGCAACGAGCATTTCGGCTGTCGTTCCGGCTGGCAGATCATATCGAGGTGCGCGGTGCTTCGATGAACAACGGGCTGTTAAGCATCGACTTGCTGCGCGTGGTTCCTGAAGAGGCCAAGCCCAAGCGCATCACGATTGGCAGCGGGAAAGAGCCCGAACTGCGTCAGGTTAGTTTGCAATAAGTCAGCGGTAACAAAAAAGGCGCTCTTGGTAGCGCCTTTTTTTGTGTGTGGAATCAAAACGCCTACCGATCAATACCTGGCTACGCAGAGTACCCGGTAGATCCATCAACCGGGTACTCCCGCCTGTTTAGAAGATATTCAACGGGTACTCGGTAATCAGGCGTGTCTGCACCAGATGCCCCCCGGTGGACGCATCACCATCGTGCCAGGCTTCCCTCAGGCGGAAGGACAGCTTCTTGGCCGGGCCACTCTGCACGACGTATTTCACTTCGGCGTCGGTTTCGTGTTCCTGGTCGTTGGCGCCATAGAACCCGGTGTAGGCCGAATTGCCGGGGGTATGCGTACCGTCGATGCCAGCGCCGCGAATATGGCGGGCCATGAAGCTCAGGCCGGGGGCGCCAAAGGCTCCCATGTCCAGGTCATAGCGCATCTGCCAGGACCGCTCGCCCGGGCCGTTGAAGTCGGAGTATTGCACCGAGTCAGCCAGGTTGATCGAGTTGCCGTAGCGCCCGGCACCGACGCCGGCATTGGTCTCCCCAAAGCCGACGTAGTCGAACGGCTCGTCACCATGCACTTTCTGCCCGGCCAGGGTGAAGGTCTGTGCACCCAGGGTGTAGGCAGCCGCCAGCGAGGCTGCGGTGGTGTCGATGGTCCCGGCCTTGGCGCTGCCGTCGTCCAGTGTGCGATAGAGGTTGAAGTCCAGCGCGACGGACTGGTCATCGGTCAGTGGATGAACAAGGTTCAGGTTGACGTAGTACTGATTCCACACGTCTTCCAGGTGTGCTCCGTACAGCGACGCGGTGAATTCCTTGCTGAACTGGTATTTGCCGCCCGCGAAGCTGGCCGACGACGCTTCCACGCCCGCATAGCTGGCGAGAATGTCGCCGCTGCGCGAGGTGGTGGTGGTACCGGTGCCGGAGGTGTAATGGCCGGCCTCCAGGTTCAGGCCGGTGATTTCATGGCTGTCGATCTGGAAGCCTGTTGCGGTCTGTGGCATCAGGTAGTTATCGGCGGTGGCGAACACCGGCGACGTAGGCTGCAGGTCGCCGACCTTGAGCGTGGTATTGGAAATACGGAACTTGACGTCACCACCGGCCTTCGCGAAGCCATGATCCGGATTGCCATTGGCGTCGGACGGTATGTTCGGGCCACCGGCGCGGTCGGTGTCCCCGTCGATGCGCAACGCCAGGTCGGCAAACGCATCAATGCCGATGCCAATGGTGCCTTGAGTGAAGCCCGAGCTGTAGGTTGCCATCAGCGCCTGGCTCCAGTCACGGGTGTGGGCGCCGTTGCCGTTCTGGTTCCAGAACAGGTTGCGGTTGAGGATATTCAAGCTGCTGTCGGCGACAAAGCCCTTGGAGTCGGACTGATCGCTGGCATAGCTCATGGCCGGCAAGGCAAATGCCAGCGCCACGGCCAAGGTGTTGAGCTGAAGTAACGGTTGACGTTTTTTCATTATATTTTGCTCCTGTGCACGAGTTCGTGTGGGAGCATTAAGGCGACAGCCCAGGCCATCAACAAATGAAACTGGATGAAGGTTTTGATATCCCTTTTACCAAATTCCAGGCAAAGAAAAGCCCGCGATGGGGAGTGCGGGCTTAAAGGTGTTCACTTAGGAGCTGGAGTGACGATAAGCGCTCGAGTGTGAAAGGGATGTGAAAGGCTGTTGGGTGCGTAGCGTATTTATCACGAGTGATCCTCTCCTCGCACAATCCTTCCGGCCTTCACCTCATCCGCGTACCCGCTGAGCTTTTCCTGCTGAGCCGCGAGCAGTGCACCCATCTTCATCAGGGCGACTGCTTCGTCGGGTGATTTGGCGACCCCGGCGATAGTGGCCAATTGATTGACCGACCAGGCGATAACGGCCGTCGCATCTTCGAGGTCGTAGAACAGTTCCTGCTGTGCGGTCCTTGGGCCGTCGAGCCTTTCCATCAGTTCTGCCATTTACCCGTGCTCTCCAAAAAAGTGGTTCAGTGCGATCAGCTCAGGCACCGTTGCGCCAATCCTCCTGTAAGCCGGCAAACACGGCAATCGCGATTTTCCCTTGAATGCCGTTGTTGGGGCTTTCAAGGCGGGAATGGGCGAGCGGGATGTCAGCAAGGGAATAGACCGCGCCGACGTATGGCCGCAGTTGACCGTTTGCTATCAGTGCGCTCATTTCATCCAGCTTACCGCGGTTCTGTCGTGTGAAAACGAAGTGATAACTCGCGTTCCTGCCCCAGGCCTGGACGAGGTTCTGGGGGTGCGCCGTGTCCACAATCGTGACCACGCGACCCAGTTGCGCAAGCGCGTCCGGGCTACGGGACAATGTGGTGCCGCCGATGGTATCGAACACCACATCAACGCCACGGCCACCCGTTTCCCGCAGGATGGCGTCGACGTAATCTTCCTTTTCGTAGTCGATGATTACGTCCGCGCCCAGGCTTCGCGCGAACTCGACATTGACGTCGCGTACGGTGGTGAACACCTGGGCGCCAATGGCTTTCGCCAGTTGGATCGCCACATGGCCGACGCCGCCCGCGCCGCCGTGCACCAGGATGCTTTCTCCCACCCTGAGGGCTGCACGCACCACCAGCGCTTCCCAGGCGGTGCCGCCGACCAGACTCAGGCTTGCCGCTTCAAGGTGACTCAGGGCAGGGGGCTTCTTCCCGATAATGCCTTCGGCCGCCACGTGGTATTCGGCATAGCTGCCGGGTCCGTCAAATATTTGCGGGGTGTACCAGACTTCGTCGCCTGGCGCGAAGGACGTAACCCCCGGCCCGACTTCCTCAACGACCCCCGATACGTCATGCCCGGTAATCGCCGGTAGCGGCACCAGGTCAGCGTAGTCGCCACGTCGGACCTGGTAATCCAGCGGGTTGATGGAGGTTGCGTGTACGCGGACCAGGACTTGCCCCGTGTGCGGAACGGGCTTGGGAACGTCGCGAAGTTCAAATGATTCCGGGCCGCCAAATGACTTGAGTATCAACGCCTTCATTGCATTTCCTCGTTTCGACAAAAAGGGATATCGCGAAATCTCGATATTCTGTGGTAAAAAAACTACAAATCTTTCCCTATGATCTCGGCAAGCCTGCGGATGGTGGCTTCATTGCGCTTGTAGTAAGTCCACTGGCCGATGCGCCTGACTTCGACCAGGCCCACCCGTTGCAGCGTTGCCAGGTAACCGGACACCGTCGACTGCGAGAGCCCGATGCCTTCCTGAATACTGCTGACGCACACGCCCACCGTGTGAACGTCCCCTTCATCTTGTGCAGGGAAGTTCTTCTCGGGGTCCTTCAAACCTTTCAGGATTTCGAGGCGTGTCTGGTTTGAGAGGGCTTTGAATATTTCGAGTAAGTCCATGGCGCGATCATATCGAGAATTATCGATATGTCAATGTGTGTCAGATATAAAGGGTAGTCAGTTTCAGGCCTCACCGTAGGCGGCGACCAAGGACCTGTCGCGCTGCGGGCCTCTGAGCTATAACAGTGTAAAAGCACAAAAAACAAACGTGTTTCCGGGCTGTTTTCAGGAGAGAACTCATGAGCGCCATGGACGCGGGGCAAGTGGTGCCTGGCTACGTAACCTTCGTCGGGCGTGAGGCATCGTGGGCCGGACGCCAGTTCATGAGCTTCAGCTATAGCGTCAATGGGCAGCACTTTCACAAGTCTCTCAACGAGACGGTTGACGCTTGGTCAACGACGGCGCTTCGTAAAGCCTCGTATGGCTTGCGAGTGGGAGACCCGGTGTCTGTCTGGTGTTCTCTCACCGACCCCGAGGTGTGTTGCATTGGCGAAAAACCAGCAGAGAAACCCGCGATCCTGCGGTGGATAGAGTCTCTCGGAGCGTTAGGGCCGTTATGAAATTGATCCCCACCGTTCGTCCATCGTCCGGCACTCGCGACACTGCACCGTTTCTCATGTTCAAGCACGGACATCCCGCGCTAGAACGGAGAGCCAGCATGGAAATTGACGAGAAGGCCCCTGGAAACGTATCCCAGCAGGGCGTAACGCGCGGTACAGACAATGAAACCGGGCATGATCCTCGGCGCGATCAACCTGAAGCGCCTCTACCGCCGGACGATGACGCCCCTCTGGAAGAGGATATGTCGGATGTGGATACGGCTGATTCTGTCGCGAGTGAACACCCCGACAACTGAAGCATCCGAATCAGCCCGACGCACACTGCTTCGGGCTTTTCGGTGTCAAGCGACGATTACGGCATCAGCACCGAGTCAACCACATGAATCACGCCATTGGACTGCATCACATCCGCAATGCTGATGCTGGCCTTGCCCCCCTTGGCATCCACCACCCACAATTTGCCGTCATGCAGCTTGATCGTCAGCGACTCACCCTGCACGGTTTTCAACATCACGGTACCGCCGTTCTTCTTGGCGTCGGCCATCAGTTGTGCAGAGGTATGAGTGCCAGCCACCACGTGATAGGTCAGGATTTTTGTGAGATCGGCTTTGTGCTCAGGTTTCACAAGCGTATCCACGGTGCCTGCGGGGAGCTTGGCGAAAGCTTCGTTGGTCGGTGCGAATACGGTGAACGGGCCTTTGCTGTTAAGGGTATCCACCAGTCCGGCTGCCTTGACCGCCGCCACCAGAGTGGTGTGGTCCTTTGAGTTGACTGCGTTTTCGACGATGGTTTTCGTCGGATACATCGCCGCGCCGCCCACCATTACGGTGTCGGCGGCAAAACTTAGGGATGTGGTGACGGAGAGGATCGTAAAGCAGGCAACGGCAGCAATTTTTTTGTAGATGGCGTGCATAATGTATCTCCTTGGTGCTTGTGCCCTCCGGGTGAGGGTATTGAATCTACGTACCAAGGATCAAAGTGGATGCACCTCTGGAAAAATTATTGGTTTGCCGCCCTCACTGCACTTTTTCCCGTTCTTCCGATCTATCTCTGTCCCGACCACACTAATTTCCGGCGTGGACAGCAGACCCAGACCTGGTGCCGATGGATCGCACGTTACCTGTTTTTATCACCCGATGGATGCGTCAGCCGCTGTGGCTGGCTGCGGTTTTGATGCTTTGCGCCAATGGTTGCAGCCAGCAGCAGGGGCGCGATATTGCCACGCAGTTCAGCAACGGCAAGCCCGATGAATTCTTCCAGACCAGCGTTGATCGCATGGCCACCCTGAGCATGCGCGACAACCTGCAAAGCCTGTATCTGCTGATGAGCAAGCTCTACCTGCGCAACCCCAACCAGTGGCGTCAATCGGGTTACACCGACGCGGTGACCGCCGCCCGGCAAATCCGCCAGGCCATCGAACTTCGGCAACCGCTGCCTGCCCTGGGGGATCGTCGCGACCTGGCGGCGCTGAGCTATTCCCTGAGCCCGGAGTTTCGCGGCGACCGGGTAGGCGCCTTCATCTACGCGATCGGCAGCATGCTGGTGACGGCACACGGCGGGCGCACCGAGTTTTATATAACGGACTCGATCAACCCGCAGTTCGTCAGCAATGCCGCGCGCAATATCGAGAAGGCCACCTGGCTGCTCAGTCAGCGCCAGGATGCCAATGGCTCGCTGTTGCTGTTCTCCAACGAGATCTCGGAGGCGGGCAGCAACCTCAGCTTTGCCGTGGAGTTCGGCAAGATCGTCGCGCGCCTCGACCTGTTGACCCAGATGCTCGACGAACGCTACCGGCGCATCGGGCTCAACTACGCGCAAAGCTTGCTGCTGATGAATTTCCTGCCGGTGCAGTGACGATGCGGGCCTCCCTCACCCCTCGGTTTGCGCTTTGCCGCGGGCAACGGTTTTCTTCGGCGCGCGCATCAGCAGTGGGCCGAACGTCGCGAGCAAACCGAGCATCACCAGCGGGAAGAACATCAGCTTGCTCAGGCCGAAGTTGCTGACGATGACGGTGATGACGGCGGGGCCCACCAGCATCCCGGAAAATCCGATGCAGTTGACGATGCCGATATTGCGCCCGGCATGTGCCGGGTCCCGGCGCCCGGCGGCGGAGATCATCAACGGTGCGATGCACGAAAGGCCGAGGCCAAACAACGCGAAGCCGACAACGCCGGTCACGGCCGTACCGCCCAATATCGTGGTGATCATGCCGAGGACGCACAACGTACCGCATCCAAACACCACCTGCGCATTACCGAACGCAGCGGCCAGGCGGTCGCCAAAAAGGCGCCCCACGAATGACGCACCGACGAACAGTGAGACCGCCATGCCTGCGGTCGAGGTGGTGGTCGCGAACTCCCGGCGAATGTATTCCTGGCCCCAGTCGGCAATTGCGTTTTCGCCCATCATGCTGCCCAGCAGCAAGGTGCCGAGAGCGATCATCACCAGCAGTGTCTTGGCCGAAGGGCCCTTGCCGGTTTCGTCCCGGGACTGGGTGCCGGCTTGCCAGTCGTCGAGCTGGGCGTCGGGCACATCATGCTTGCCCAGCAACCATCGGCTGAACACACAGCCCAGAATGAACATCGCCAGGCCCAGTACGGTGTAAGGCACCAGCACGCTGTCGGTGTAGAACCGGGTCAGCCAACTGCATGCCATGCCCAGCAGGAAGCCGCCCAGGGAATAGAAGGCATGGAAGCCGGACATGATCGAGCGTCGATAAAACCGTTCAACCTGCACGCCGTGGGCATTCAAGGCGGTATCCAGGGCGCCGCGCAACAGCCCCAGCACAGAGCCGAAACACAGCGCAAACCAGAAACCGTTGACGAAGCCCAGCGGGATAATCGAAAGGGGATAGGCGAGGGCGCCAAGGGTAATTACCGGCTTGGCGCCGAAGGTGTCCAGCAGCCGCCCGACCAGCAGCGCACCGGCTGCGGAGCCGACCCCGACCCCGAGGGCAATCAGGCCGAAACTCGAGTCCCCGAGTTCTCCCGTCAGGCCAAGCTGGGTCCTGAACACGCTTACACCGGTGGACCAGATGTACATCATGGCGCCGATCATCATGAAGCCGAGAAAGGTGGCGATACGTGCCTTGCGAATACGCGGGGGGATCGGGGTTTTCTGGAAAGTGCTTATCACGCTGCATGGTCCCTTTTGTTTTTGTGGGGTGGTTATGCAATTTTGGGTTATACGAATAACCTTGCGGAAGTAAAACCTGCACCCTGTGGGCTGTCAATGCTTTATCAATCCAGAATATGTAACAGTAACAAGGCAGTGGCTGGCGCTTGAGTTTTAAGTTATACGTATAACTCCAACTGTTCAGGTATTGGGGTTTCCGTGTCGTCTCAAGAGTTGTTTTTGCCGTGCTCCACGCCGCATATGTCGGCCTACCGCTTGACGTTTCTGCTGTCCGGCCTGTGCATGGGCGCCTGGGCGCCGCTGGTTCCCTATGCGCGCAGCCGGGCCGGGGTGGACGACGGCGCATTGGGCATCCTGTTGCTGTGCCTGGGCCTCGGCTCACTGGTGATGATGCCGCTGGCGGGCATCCTGAACGCCCGCAAAGGTTGCCGCTTTACCATGCACATCGGCATCGCCCTGGTGTTTCTGACGCTGCCTCTGCTGGCGACCACACATTCATTCTTGGGCTTGATGTTTGCCCTGACCGTGTTCGGTGCAGGGTGCGGCGCAGTGGATGTGACGATGAACGTACAGGGCGTGATGGTTGAGCGTGCGACCGGGTGGTCCTTGATGTCGGGTTTTCATGGCTTGTTCAGCCTGGGCACGATTGTCAGTGCGGCGGGGATCACCGCGCTGCTCTGGCTGGGCGCCACGCCGTTGCTGGCCAGCAGCGCGGTGATGGCGGCACTGGCTGCGTTTGTCCTGAGTTACGGGCGCCAGATGCTCGGGCGCAGCGGCGAAGAGGGCAGCCCGATCTTTGTGCGGCCCACGCGTAAAGTCCTGGTGCTGGGGGTGCTGTGCCTGTTCGCGTTTCTGGCCGAAGGTGCGATTCTCGACTGGAGCGCGGTGTTCCTGACCCAGGTGCGTGATGTCGAGCCTTCCATTGCAGGCCTGGGCTACGCCTGCTTCGCCGTGATGATGGCGTTGGGGCGCTTGAGTGGCGACCGGATTCTGCTCAGGCTCGGCGCCCGGCTGGTACTGGTGGGCGGTGGCCTGATTGTAATCCTGGGCTTTCTCACGGTGGTGCTCGCGACGAACTGGCAGGTGAACCTGGTGGGGTTTGCGGTCATCGGCATCGGTTTGGCCAACATCGCGCCGGTGTACCTGTCGCTGGCGGGCGCGCAAAAGACCATGCCGGGGGAACTGGCGATTGCCGCTGCCACCAGCCTCGGTTATCTGGGTATCCTGATGGGCCCGGCGGTGATCGGCTTGTTCGCCCACGCGACGAATCTATCCTGGGCGCTGCTGGCGGTTGCCTCGCTGATGGTCGCAATCATGTTCAGTGCCACACGACTGGTTCCGAAGGTTTCCCCTCAACGGGTACACTGAGCGCCTGTTTTTTCATGACCTCGCATGAGGTTTCAAAAGGATTGGGAAGCAAGCGATGGCCGTTTCAATGAAAGACGTAGCACTGGCGGCAGGGGTGTCCCAGCCTGCGGTGTCTTACGCCTACAACCGACCTTCCAAACTGTCCCCGGCCCAGCGCGAGCATATCCTCGAGGTGGCCGCTTCATTGGGCTACCCGGGCCCCAATGTGCTGGGCCGCAGCCTGCGCTCGGGCAAGATCGGCGCCATCGGGTTGATGATGATGGACAAGTTGTCCCTGGCCTTTGCCGACCCGTGCACCATCGCCATGCTGCGCGGCATCAGTGAAGTGGGCGAGTTGGAAAATGTCGCACTGACACTGTTTCCGCTCAACAACAACCGCCTGGTAGGCCGGGGCCCGGCGGCTAGCCACGGCAGCCTGGCCCTGCGCGGGCTGGTGGATGGCCTGATTATCTCGACCCTGCCCGATGATCACCCGGCGGTGCTGGCGGTGGTGAAGCACAGTATTCCGTTCGTGGTGATCGACTCGCCGCTGGTCGAGAATTCGTTTTTTGTCGGCATCGACGATCGCGGTGCGGCTCGCACGCAAATGCAGCATCTGCTGGACCTGGGCCACCGCAAGATCGGCGTCATCATTGACCGCCTCAACCCGGATGGTTACCGCGGCCCGATTGACCTGCAACGCTTCAAAAGTGCCAGTGAGCGGATTGTCCGCGAACGCCTCACCGGTTACGTGGAGGCGGCCACCGCCGCGGGCCTGGCGTTTGAAGACCTGAGCGTGATCGAGGCCGGTGGGCTGGATTCCACGTCCGGCCAGGCTGCAGCGTTCACATTGCTGACCTCCAACGACGTCACGGCAGTGGTGGCGTGCTCGGATGTGATGGCGATTGCCTGCATGAAAACCGCCCACGCCCTCAGTCGCCAAGTGCCGCAGACGCTTTCGGTGATCGGCTTCGACGATATTCCCGAGGCGGTGCAGCTCGGGTTGACCACCATTGCCCAACCCATGGTGGAGAAGGGCGTGTACGCCGCACGCATGCTGACCGAGCAATTGAATGCCCCGGCTGATGCGCCGCTGGCGCCCGAGCAAAAGATTTTCGCCACCAAGCTGGTGGTGCGTACCTCGACCCGCAGTATCCAGCAGGCAGACGCCTGATCCCGTTGTTAAGGGATCGCTGTAGGAGCTGGCTTGCCTGCGATGGCATCGACTCAATACCACTGACAGACCGAGTCGACTGCATCGCAGGCAAGCCAGCTCCCACCTTTACCCGGGCTGCCCCTTGAAGTGTGCCGCTACTCTGAGGGCATTCGCCGCGATGGTCAGTGCCGGATTAACCGCCGCCGACGACGGGAAGAACGAGCTGTCCACCACCCATACATTCTCCAGGTCATGCAGCTTGCAGTTCAGGTCCAGCACGCTGGTGGTTGGGTCCTTGCCCATCACGGCAGTGCCGCACTGGTGGGAGTTCGTCGCGATGCCCATGCGCGCCTTGAGGATCAGCGGATACCCTGCATCACGCATGGTTTGGGTGGCCTTGCTCACCAGTCCTTCATGGGCCTTGAGGTTGTTCGGCGTCCAGTGAACCTTGATCGCACCGCGCTGCGTGTCGTAGGTGACGCGGTTGTCCTGGGTCGGCAGATCTTCCGAGGTCAGGTACAGGTCGACGCTGTGGTCAGTGATATAGCGTGAAGCGAATTTCGGCAGCCAGGGCCGCATGGCACTGATCATCGGCTCGCGGATTTTCCCCAGCATCTGCACGTTACCCAAGGGGAATGCGTTGTGCGGGCTGGCGCTGTACCAGTCGTTGATGGCCAGGGTTTTCTGGAAGGTCACGTTGTTCTTGCGTCGCGGGTCCACCGCCAGCATGAAGGTGCTGTTGTGCACCATGTAGTTACGCCCCAACTGCCCAGAGCTATTGCCCAGGCCATGAGGATGTTGAGCGTTCGCAGACTTGAACAGCAATGCCGCACTGTTGACTGCGCCGCACGCCAGCACGAAGCGTTTGGCACGCAGTGTCACCTCGCGTCCATCGAACAGACCCCGCGCTTGAGTCACGGTTTTGCCATCGTTATCGGTGTTCAGCTGCCGGATCGTGGTGCGAGTCATCAGCCGAATGCTGCCACTGCGCAGGGCGGGCCTGAGCGCAGAAACTTCGGCGTCGGCCTTGGCCTCCACCAGGCACGGATAGCCATCGCAGGTTGAGCACAATACGCAATCGCCGCCATCGCCATAGTCCACCGCCGCCGGCATCACGAACGGCTTGAGTCCGGCACGCTGCATGCTTTGTTCCAGCGCAACCAGGGCCGGGTCGTGCTTGAGTGCCGGTTGCGGGAAGGGTCCTGAACGCCAGGGTTCGCTGGGGTCAATGCCGGCCTGGCCATGCACGCGGTAGAGCTTTTCCGCTTCGGCGTACCAGGGTTCAAACTCGGCGTAGCTGACGGGCCACGCAGGCGACACGCCCTCGGCATGCTGGATCTCGCCAAAGTCCGCCTCGCGAAACCGTGGCAGCATGGCGCCGTAGAATTTGGTGTTGCCGCCGACGTAATAAAACACCCCCGGCGAAAATGCTTGGTTGGCCTGGTCCAGCCACGGTTCGGCATTGCGATAGCGTCCTTGGCCGAACACCGCTTCAGCGCTCCAGTTCTGGATTTCCCGGGGCAGGAAATCCCCTCGTTCGACGATCACAATATCCAGCCCGCTGTCACGCAGGGCATGGGCGAAGGTCGAACCGCCCATGCCCGAGCCGATAATCACCACGTCACAGTTGATCGTGCCATCTGCATCAGGTGTCACCACGTCGAGGGCGCGCGGTTCGCGCGGCGCCCCCGGTTGTGGATTCAGCTCTGCATGATGCGAAATCAATGCATCACTCATGTGAGCCGCTCCGGCATTTACAGGTGTTGTTCGGAATTACGGATTTGCCAGTACTCATCCTGGCGTTCGTCGGTGATGTATTCCGGAATCGGGAAGTCCCACCAGCCGGGCACCCAAGGGCCAGCCGCATCGCGGTCGGTGGGTACTTCGATCAGCACCGGCACATTCAAATCCAGCGCTTCCTGCAGGATAGGCTCAAGGTCTTCCGGGCGCTCCACACGGTAGGATTTGAGGCCGAAGGCTTCGCCCACCGCCTTGAAGTCCGGGCTGTAGGGTGTGCCGTCCGGGTGGTTGAATTCAGTGCCGATATGGCGGCTGGTCTGCTTGCGCTGGCCACCGCGAATCGACATGTAGCCGGCGTTGTTCTGGATCAGGAACACCACAGGGATATTGTTGGTCACGCAGATCGCAATTTCCTGGGAGGTCATCAGGAAATCGCCATCCCCGAGGATGCACACCACCGGCTGGTCAGGCGCCGCCAGCTTCGCACCGATGGCCGCAGGTACGGCCCAGCCCATGGACGAGAAGCCGCCGGAGGTCAGGTGGGTACGTGGCGTATAGACCGGGAAAGTCTGCTTGACCGCGCCCTGGGTGTTGCCCGAGCCAACCACCACGATGGTGTCCCGCGGGAACACTTTGCGCAGCGCGCCGAGGGGGCGTTGCGAGGTGAACGGAAAGCGATCGGAGTCACGACGGCCCGCCAGTTTGGTTTCCCATTCTTCCTGATAACCGCGCAGGTCGCTCAGGTACTCTTCGCGCTCAACCGTCTCGCCTTTCAGGCTTTCGACAATGGCGGCGAGGGCGTATTTGGCGTCGGCACAAATGCCCACGGTCACCGGGTAGTTCTTGCCGATTTCATGCGGGTCGATGTCGATGTGGATCAGCTTCGACGGCGGGATCGCGAAGGTCACGCCCTTGGCGTAGCTGGACGACGACCAGTCGGTGAAACGGCAGCCCACGGCGATGATCACGTCTGCGGTGGACGCGACTTTATTGCCGCACAGGGTGCCGGTCTGGCCGACACTGCCGGCGAACAACGGGTGATCTTCCGGGAAGCCGCTCTTGCCGTTCCAGGTGGTGACCACCGGGATCTTCCAGGCTTCGGCCAGGGCGAACAATTCCGCGCTGGCTTCGCCGGTAATCACGCCGCCGCCGATCACCAGCACCGGGCGCTTGCTCAGTTTCAGCTCTTCCACTGCGCGAGCGGTGGCTGCCGGGTCCGGGAAGCATTTGCCGATCGGGGTGCGCTCTTCGAGGGCATGCAGGGTCACTTCAGCGGCCTCGGCCTGCACATCCATCGGGATTTCCAGGTGCACCGGCCCCGGGCGTCCGGTGACCATTGCGCTCCAGGCGCGGTGCATCATAAACGGCAACTCTTCAACACGGGTCGCCACCCAATGACGCTTGGTCACGGCCTCGGCGATTTTCGGGAAGTCGTTGTCGGTGTAGCGCTCCAGCTCCTGCAGCAAGCCATGGCCACGCATGTGAGTGGGTGGCCCGCCGGTGATCAGCATCAGGCTGGTGGAGTCGGTAAACGCGGTGGCCATGCCGATTACCGTGTTGGCGGCGCCGGCACCGATGGACGTCACTGCCGCCATCGGCTTGCCGCTCACCCGGTAGTAACCGTCGGCGAGATGCACCGCGCTCTGCTCATGGAACACCTGGATGAACTTGAGCTTGGAGTCTTCTTCGAGGAAGGCGTCGGTCAGGGTCCAGATACCGTGGCCGGGAATACCGGCGACGTATTCGACGCCATAGTTTTTCAGGGTTTGAGCCACGATCTGGCTGCCGGTCAATTTAGTCATGACAGGACTCCTTGGGTTGATGAAACGGAGGGGGTTGCCTCGGCGGTACTGGCTGCACGCCCGCGTGTCGCCCAGTTCAGGCCTTGCTTGGTCAGGCGGCGGATATTCGGGTCGGCGAGGTTGCTGGTGTCGTGCCCGATGGAGTGATAGAACACCCGCCCCTGGCCCCACTGACGCACCCAGGCCACCGGGCTGCGATGGCCGTTGAGCCAGGGGAAGGGGTTGCCGTCGAAGGTGGTTTCAGCCAGCACATGAATGTTCGGGTCGACCTGCATGTAGTACTGCTCGGACCGTACCTCGAAATCCTCGACGCCCTGGGTCACCTCGTGGCTGTGGTCGATGACGTTGACCTGGTACGGGTGGGGAAAGCCTTCGCCCATCGGATGTTCGAGGAATGAGCCGCCGAGCACCCAGTGATATTTGAGGCTGGCGCGAAACGCCGCGCCTGCGCCGTGCCAACCCACCAGGCCGGTGCCGCTTTCGATGGCTTGCAGCAGGCGGTTTTCCTGGGACGCGGTGAGCGTCTCGGTAGTGACGGCGTTGTTCCAGCCGATCACGATCAGGTCATAACCGGTCAAGTCCCTGTCCAGTGTGAAGATGTCGGTGGACTCTTCGACCTCGAAATCCAGTTCCTGGAAAACGGTGCGCGCCCATGCCGCAATTTCGTAGGGGAAATGGCCGGGCCAGCCACCGAATAGATACAAGACTCGACTCACGGTTGATCACCTCTTTACGTTGGGTGTGATTGTTAGGTTATACGTATAACCGCTTATTTAACCTATCACTCCGAATCCCTAAGTCAATGGGGCTTACATGTTTTTCATCGGGGGTTATACGAATAACGTCAGCAGCTCGCCGCAGTGCTTCAACACTGCGTCTGTGTTGCGTCAGGTTGCGTCACCAATAGGGAGGCTGCGAAATTGCCCGGGGCAGGGGGGTAGGAAAAGATGGTTGCCAATGCCGGGGGCATGTCGCGTGCCCTCAAGAACCACCTGGAGCCACTGATGATTCGTTACCTGAAAACGCCTAAACCGGTCGAAGCCCAAGCCGAGATTGCCGCCCAAGTCCGCGATACCGTTGAGCGCATCATCGCCAACGTCGCCCGTAACGGCGATGCGGCCGTACGTGAGTATTCGAAGCAGTTTGATCAGTGGTCGCCTGTATCTTTCCGGCTGAGCGACGAAGAAATTGCCGACTGCGTGGCGAGCCTGTCCGAGCAGGAAATCGGCGATATCACCTTTGCCCAGGCCCAGGTCCGGCGCTTCGCCGAGGTGCAAAAAGCCTCGATGCACGATGTGGAAGTCGAGACCTTGCCTGGCGTGATCCTTGGGCATCGCAATATTCCGGTGAGCTCGGTGGCTTGCTACATTCCGGGCGGCAAGTACCCGTTGCTGGCGTCGGCGCATATGAGCGTGCTGACGGCCAAGGTGGCCGGGGTGAAGCGCGTTGTTGCGGCCGCGCCGCCGTTTGATGGCAAGCCTCATCCGGCCATTGTGACGGCGATGTATTTGGCGGGTGCCGATGAGATCTATTGCGTGGGCGGGGTGCAGGCGATTGCTGCGTTTGCGTTGGGCACCGATACGTTCAAGCCGGTGGATATGATCGTTGGGCCGGGTAATGCGTATGTGGCCGAGGCCAAGCGTCAGTTGTTCGGCAAGATTGGTATCGACTTGATTGCCGGGCCTACAGAGACACTGGTGATTGCTGATGACAGCAGCGATGTTGAAATCATCGCTGCCGATTTGTTGGGGCAGGCGGAGCATGGGGTTAATTCGCCTGCGGTGTTTTTGACGAACAGTGCGGAGTTGGCGCAAACCCTGCCGGCGGAGATCGAGCGGCAGTTGGCGATCCTGTCCACCGCACCGGTTGCTTCTGTCGCCTGGCGCGACTATGGCGAAATCATCCTGTGCGACAGCGTCGACGAGCTGGTGCAGGAAGCCGATCGCATCGCCTCCGAGCACGTGCAGGTGATGACCCGCGATCCGTTGTATTTCCTGGAGCACATGACCAATTACGGCGCGTTGTTCCTCGGTGAGCGCACCAACGTTTCCTATGGCGATAAGGTGATTGGGACCAACCACACATTGCCTACCACCGGGACTGCGCGGTACACCGGCGGGCTGTGGGTCGGCAAGTTCATCAAGACGTGCACGTACCAGCGGGTGCTGACGGATGAGGCTTCGGTGTTGGTAGGGGAATACTGCTCGCGGCTTTGCGGGATGGAAGGGTTTGCGGGGCACAAGGAGCAGGCGGATATTCGGATTCGTCGTTACAAGAAGCACGGTTGAGGGTACATATCCGTTATTTGGGTGATGGCTGAGATTGGTTCCGCTCTTACAGCGGCTCACTTTTGAACAGCGCAAAAGTAAGCAAAACGCTCTTGCCCCACCACTCGGCTCCTCGCTTAGGC